>JBNABE010000021.1:0-20221 GCA_049631945.1 Akkermansiaceae bacterium | reverse complement strand
AGGCATTGGCATTAGAGAATTAATCGGCACACTTTCAGGCTGAGGGTTAAACTCCGATATAACCTCGAGCATTTTGAGACGATCATCAGATGTTTCGCCCAGACCAAGAATACCACCACAACAAACACTCATGCCAGCATCTTGTGCATGCCGAATCGTATTGAGACGATCATCATAGGTGTGGCTTGTGACAATGTTGGGATAATGCTCACGGGACGTATCTAGATTGTGATTATAGGCAGTCACTCCTGCTTCCTTAAGTTGCTTTGCCTCCTCGGCACCTAACTCTCCTAGCGTTGTGCATACTTCCATTCCAAGGCCTGCGACATTACGCACAATCTCGAGAACATCATCGAACTGCTTCGTGCCTTTGCGCACCCCCTTCCATGCCGCGCCCATGCAAAAACGAGTAGAGCCATTATCGCGAGCTGCTGTGGCGCTCTCCATTACAGCCTCCAAATCCATTAGCGGCTCACGCTCAATCTCTGTGTTGTAACGAGCAGACTGTGAGCAATACGAACAATCCTCAGAGCAACCTCCCGTCTTAATGGAAAGCAGGGTGCAGAGCTGAATTTCCTTTTCAGGCCAGTTCGAAACATGAACTTCATGGGCTTTGTGAATCAGATCAAAAAACGGAAGATCGTAGATTTCTTTGAGTTGTTCGAATTTCATGAGTTGGTGGTAATAAAAATTAAGTCGAAAGGAAAGGATTGTTGTCGGCGAAATAAAGATATTATCGGACCCATTTACCAGAAACGGAAGGCAGTTCTCCCTGTCCCACCGGTTCGTAGTCTGTTTTGCCGCGCGCACCCAGCATTGGTTGCCCAATAGCCTGCTTCCAGTAGGCACTCATGCTTTCACCTGTGTGACACCCCCAGCTTTGGCATTGAGCATTGCGGGAAAAAATTTCTCGGCGAATACGCCCCAGATCTTTTTCATGCACCCATGCCTTACTGGCAGCCATGATGATAGCGCTATAGTCGAGTAGGAAGCAATGCTTGTTGGAATGACCGAAAAAATCAAAAGTTACCACCGTGCCCGATCGATGCTTATTGATCGCGTTAATAGCTCCATTGCCGCTACTAACCCAGACAAGATTCACCCCGCGCTTGGATGCTTGTTCACCAATCCACTTTGTATATGGCTTAGCGTCTTCGCGCCCACGAGCCACATAACCAGGACGGTAAACAATCCAAGTTACCGCAGCATGCTCGCCATATGCCCGCCTGATCTCGTCGATTCGTATCGTTGATGCCCTGATGAAGTTAGCCCACCAGCGGTCATGCTGATCCTCCTCCACTCGCAGATCCTCCCATTTCCTGAGTGCCGGGCCACCACACAAAATAATGTGCCGCTGAGCTGCTTGCTCGTTTCTGGCAGGTGATGCCGCAGATAGCTGTGGAGCTAGCTCGAACACCCCCGAGCAAACCAAAAACAGAAGGCTAAACCACAGACCGCGCATCTGTATGGACGCTAGGCATCGGTCCAGATCATGTCTAGACTAAAGTCTCGTGATAAAGTGCCAAGACCTACACCATCAATAAGCCACACTGCCTCATTATGATACTTGCTTATCCCACACTCCTCTTTCGCCATGCAGCCATTGCCTCGATAATCATCCACGCCTCAAGCAACAAGGCAGCAGAGCCGATACCTACCAATAACCACCTCTCTTGTTCGATCCAACTTTGAGCAGATCCAATCGCTTGCCCAAAGATCTGATACCCCATCGCCCAAGCTGGCAAAACGAGCATGAAAACAGCAGGCAAGAGAATAAACCAAACTGGCATTTGCTGCCGATACATCCAAAAGATGACCACTAGAAACGCTAAACCTCCTAGCAACTGATTGATAGCGCCAAATAGTGGCCACAGAATCAAGCCCCCAGTACCCGCAGCTTGACCGTCAGCTGCTGGCAATGAAGCCATCCACCATGCGATTGCCACTGCAAATAGGGTAGCTCCGTGCTTATTGACTAACCAACTCAGAGGATTGCCTGAAACCGTAACGCCAGCCGGAGAAACCAAATCACCCTTCTTGCTTGGTGTCATCAAACTAGCTGCCAGCTCCTGAACCACGTATCGCTGCAGCCTACATGCGGTATCGAGTGTCGTCGCAGCAAATGAAGCCACAAAAACGCCCATCAACGCGGTGGAGAAAGAAGCTGAAATACCAAGTGCCTTGAGGAAATTTGCTGCACCATCAACAAAGGCTCCTACCTTAGCGCCTAAGCCACTCATCGTTGACCAACCCTCATAGCGAGTATTCCAAGCATCCACACCAAGTAACGTGCCACCCGATTCGTCAGCCACCCCGAGTCCGAGTCCAGCAACACAAGCCAATATAACTAATACCGCCAAGAAGCCCTCGGTCAGCATCGAACCATAACCAACAAAACGCGCATCCGTCTCGCAGCGAAGTTGCTTGGATGAGGTGCCTGATGAGACGAGGCAGTGGAATCCTGAGACAGCACCACAGGCAATGGTAATGAAGAGGAAGGGGAAAATCAACGGTAAGTCTTTGAGCTTAATTGATGATTCTATCATGGGAGCTGCAATTTCGAGCGCTGGTCTCACCCCGTCGACTGGTGCACCATTGAAGAAGCCCGCAAAAACAAGCCCAACCACAATGAGGCCTAGCGCACTGAGCAACTGCAATGAGTTAATATAATCACGAGGCTGTAACAACGACCACACTGGTAAAACCGATGCAATATACGAATATACCAAAAGCACACTTACCCACTCCATCAAGGCAAGACTTTTCAGATACTCGTTCATTTGGCCTAGCCAACCAACGTCACCAAAAAGTACCGATAAATACATCAGGGCCAAAGCACCCAAGGATGCCAGCATGATATTCCCCCCTCTACGGTGAATGAATAAGCCGATCAAAACCGCAAGCGGTATTTGAATCAAGCAAGGCGCAATCGATTGAGGATACGATTTAAAAACCGATGCAATGACCAGACCAAAAATCGCTAAGACGATAGTCAGGGCCATAAAGAGTATGAGCAAAAATAAAATCCTCACTCTGGGTGAAATGACTCGCCCTGCAATATCACCTACCGTCTGCCCTTTATTACGCATTGATACCACCAATGCCCCGAAATCATGAACCGCACCGACAAATACAGACCCAATCAGCACCCAGAGCAAAGCTGGCAACCACCCCCAAATAACTGCCAAAGCCGGCCCGACGATCGGGCCTGTTCCTGCAATCGAGGTAAAGTGATGACCAAAAACAATCCCTTTTGAAGTAGGCACGTAATCATTCCCATCCTCAAGCTCGACTGAAGGCACCACCGTCTTCGCACTGAGCTTGAAAATCTTACTTCCCAGCCACTGACCATAGGTGTGGTAAGCCAGCACATAAAGCACCAAGGAACCCAGGGCAATTATCAAGGTAATCATAGGCACAAAGCATTAGACTTCACCTAGTGTGGTTACAATACCAAAGTAATCACCTAGAAGGCATAAGCTCTAATACAAAGCCCTTGAGGTATTCTGTCTCGGGTATTGCAGGGATCACTGGATGATCGAGTCTTTGGCCGTGACTTGCAATAAGGCGCAAGGTACGCTTCGCGTCGACAGAGGCCGTCACGATATTATCCAAAAACAACTGGCGAGACGCGTGATGCGAACAACAGTAAGTTGCTAAAACACCATCTCGATCCAAGAGCTTAATGCCCCGTAGATGGATCTCCTTGTAACCACGCATGGCATTATTCAGGCTCTTCTTGTTTTTGGTAAACGAAGGCGGATCAAGAATGACGAGGTCATATTCATCCTCGCAGTGTTTTAAAAAGTCGAACGCGTTGTGCTGCAACGCATTGATTTCTACACCATTGAGCTCTGCATTGCGCATCGTCGCCTCAATCGCAGGTCCCGATGAATCCACCGCTGTCACGCTCGCAGCTCCTGCCTTTGCACACGCCAGCGCGAAACCACCCTGATTACAAAAGCAATCCAAGACGCGCTTCCCTTTTGCCAGCTTGGCAATCTCGCGATGCGCATCTAGCTGATCGAGATAAAGCCCGGTCTTCTGGCCATCTAATAAATCAATCTCAAATTTCACACCTCCCTCCACTGTGGGGGCCTCAACAATAAACACTCCAGGATAATCTCCATAGACCACTGCCACTTCCTCCTCGATACCCTCCGCAGCCAACATTGGCGAATCGTTACGCAGAATGATCGACTCAGGACTGACAACATCCACCAAAGCCTCCACAATCAACTCACGGCGCTGGTGCATCGCCAAAGTCAATGTCTGCAAAACGAGATGTCCGCCATAGCGATCTACCACCACACCCGGCAATCCATCCGATTCACTCCACACAATCCTCGCTAAGGTAATATCCACTCCAGACTTTTCCCGAAGGGCAATAGCTTGCTCAATCCTGCGCTTAAAAAACTCGCTATCGAGCTTCTGCTTTCTACGTGAAATTCGGCGCGCTACAATCTGAGAATCCGGATTGTAGATTGCCGTTCCGAGCGGTCGATCGCGATAATCCTTCAGCGAAATCACGTCTCCAGCTACAGGATCACCGAACAACTTACGTATTTCCGAGGCATAGACCCAGTCGTGTCCATGAAAAATACGAGCGCGTGGTTTGACAACAATTCCTGGCATGGTGCAGACCTTAAAGCAGGGAACGAACTCAGAAGCAAGCTTCCAGCTTGCAGGCACCACACTACAGTGGCATATTTCCACCTCTTTCCACGATAGCACCCTAGCTCCATGGCCAACCTCAGACAACAAGATCCCAACTATGCGATCACCCGAATCGATCTTCCCAGTGCCGGAACGCATGGCTTCCAAGTGAGGCTTCAGCGGCGAGGGATCAAGTATGGTAAATTCTTTGCCGATCGTGTTCATGGCAAACCCACGAACGCTCTCAGTGCTGCCAGAAAATGGCGCGATGCTCTTCTGGAGGAAATATCTGATCGTGCCAGAATCTGTGAACGCTCACACCGCAATAATTCAGGGGTCGTTGGTGTGTCGAAAATTACGGTAATCGCCAGCAACGGGAACTCCTATCATTTTTGGCAAGCCACCTGGTCCCCCGCCCCTGGTCAGCGACGTTGTGTGAAATTCTCGATTAGGCGCTACGGCGACCGCGAAGCATTTCAACTTGCTGTCGAAGCAAGAACCACAGGTATTAGCGTCACTTAACGATAGGTCGTCTCCTGTTCTCGCCTCTTATGCATAGGGCTAAATGTATTCAAGCCATCTATATAGCTTTATCCTTCCCAGATGAGTTACAAACATTCAGTCTGCCCAAGTAATGCATAAGCTCTTTCTCCTCGACGGGATGGCACTGGTATATCGTGCTCACTTTGCCTTCTTCCGTAATCCCATCATCACCAGCAAAGGGCTTAACACCTCAGCCGTTTACGGCTTTGCCAATACACTGCTCGACATCATAGAAAACCATGATGCCAGCCATATAGGCGTCGCATTTGATACCAAGGCTCCGACAGAACGGCACGTTATTTACCCCGATTATAAAGCCCAGCGCGAGGCTATGCCGGAAGAGCTCGCAACAGCGATCCCCTATGTCAAAGAGCTGTGCCGCGCACTCGGCATTCCCGTTCTTGAGCTGGATGGCTATGAAGCTGACGATATCATAGGCACGATCGCTCACCGGGCAGATCAACGCGGCGACATCCATACCTACATGGTTACCCCCGACAAAGATTTTGCACAATTAGTGAGCGCCACTACCACGATGTGGAAACCAGGCCGACAAGGTAGCAACCACGAACTTCTCGACATCCCCAGCATACAAAATCAGTGGAACGTTAAAGAACCTCGGCAGGTTATCGATATTCTTGGCCTCTGGGGAGATGCCTCAGACAACATCCCCGGAGTTCCTGGTATTGGGGAGAAAACAGCCAAGAAACTTGTCGCTGAGTTTGGCTCCATTGAAAACCTGCTCAAGTCCACCGACCAACTCAAAGGCAAACAAAAAGAAAACCTAGAAAACTTTGCCGAGCAGGCACTGCTGTCTAAAAAATTAGCCACCATCATACTTGATGTGCCCGTTGAGGCTGATTGGGATGATCTTGTGGTAGGTGGTCGCGACGAAGCAAAGATCCAATCTCTGCTCACCGAGCTTGAGTTCAACACCATCGGCAAACGATTACTAGGCAAAGACTTCATTGCTGGGCGCGGACACAGCGAACCATCAGCAAATAGTGCCACTGAGGAGCAAACTGACAACAGCGTGCCAGCTGCGGTACTAAAAAACATCTCAGACACAGAGCATCAGTATCAATTGATTCAAACAGTCAATGACTTGCATTCCCTCGTTAAGAAGCTCTCCATCGCCAAGGACTTCTGTTTTGATCTCGAAACAAGCTCACTCGACCCGCGTAGCTGTGACATTCTCGGCATCGCATTTGCGACCACGGCACACGAGGGCTACTTCGTCGACACAGGTGCAGAGAGCCAGCTCACAGCTCAAATGGCGCTGGATAAGCTGAGCGTTATCTTCCAATCCAAGCAGGAAAAGCTAGGGCATAATCTCAAGTTCGACCTCTCAGTTTTATTGGCAAATGATTGCGTAGTCAGCGGCCCGTTTTTTGACACCATGCTCGTGCATGCCATTGTATCCCCCGATCAACGCCACAGCATGGATCAAATCTCAGAGTCATTACTTGGTTACAGCCCTGTGAAGCTTGAAGATCTGGCACAAAAAGAGGTCAAACCGGAGGGTGAGCTTTTCGGCCTTGGCAGCGATTCAGCAGAATCAGAAAAAAAACCAGCCAAGAAACGGGGCAAGAAAAAACAACTCAACATGTCGCTGATTCCTGTAAGCGACCTCGCCGAGTATGCAGCCGAGGACGCAGACGTGACACTGCAAATCGCCGACAAACTTCGACCGCTTCTCGATGACTGCGAACAGCTCTCCATCTATCAAGACATCGAGGCCCCCCTGTTGCCTGTCCTCACAGCAATAGAAAACGAGGGTATCGCCATGGACGTCAGGGCGCTGAAAGACATCGGCGACACTCTTGCTAAGCGCATCTCTAACCTATCTCAAGAAATCACCTCCGCAGCAGGTCGCGAGTTCAACCTGAACTCACCAAAACAACTTGGTGAAATTCTGTTTGGTGAAATGCAACTTGTTGAGAAGCCCAAAAAAACGAAGACAGGACAATTCAAAACAGACGAGCAAACCCTCATTGGCTTGGCGGCCAAGCACCCTATCGTTGCTGATATCCTCGCCTACCGCGAAGCTAGCAAACTAAAATCAACATACGTGGATGCTCTTCCCACTCATGTCTCTAGTCGCACGGGTCGGGTTCACACCCACTTTCATCAGCTGATGACATCGACTGGCCGCCTAGCGTCAAACGACCCCAACTTACAGAATATCCCCGTGCGCTCAGAAGCTGGACGAGAAATCCGTAAGGCTTTTGTACCTAGGGATGCGGACCACACACTTCTTGCCGCTGATTACTCACAGGTCGAATTGCGCGTTATGGCAGCTCTCTCGGGTGATGAATCCATGATCGAGGCAATCAAGGACGAGCTAGATATTCACTCCGCCACAGCTGCAAAGGTCTTCGACACCAGCATAGACGAGGTCACCTCCGAGATGCGTCGCAGTGCTAAAATGGTCAACTTCGGTATCATTTATGGGATTTCTGCATTTGGATTGTCTCAACGGCTTGGCATTGGTCGCAGCGAAGCCAGTGAGATTATCAAAACATACTTCAAACAGTATCCGGGCATCAAAGACTACATGGACAATACCATCGAGTCGGCAACGCGCGATGGTTACGTCACAACATTGAGCGGTCGAAAATGTTGGATAAGGAATATCGATTCTCAAAATGGCACGATCCGCAGTGGAGCAGAGCGAGCCGCCATCAATGCTCCTGTGCAAGGATCTGCCGCAGACATGATCAAAATAGCGATGATCAAAGTCAGCCAACTGCTCCATCAAGAGAGAGCAAAATCAAAGCTCATTTTACAGGTTCATGATGAACTACTCTTCGATCTTCATCTTAGTGAACAAGAAACGCTACCGCCTAAGATCATCAAGCAAATGGAGTCCGCCATGGCTTTGCCACATGACATTCCATGCAAAGTTGATATCGGCACTGGATCCAACTGGCTGGAGGCACACTAGCGCCTCACACAACCTCTCTAGGCAACCTCTTTACGCTGCACTTCAATTTCTCCGAGGATGCTATCCTGCCTAATTCTGAACTGATTCATCTTCATCAATTCGAGCACCGCAAGAAAAGTAACGATGACCTCTGTTTTAGAGGTAGCCTCAGCAAACAATGATGAGAATTGAACTGAACCACCAGGATTCATACTGCCCAATAGGTATTCTATTTTATCGGCCACAGTGTATCGATCATCGACAATGTCACCCAGATCGGTGGACTCCTCGAACCGCTTCAGCACATTTTGAAATGCTCGGATCAAGTCAAAGATATTGACGTCTGGCAACGGTTCATCTTCATCAGCAGGAGGTGCCACCTTCTCTGGCACGTGAGCAAAGAGATCTTCCTGCTCAGTCTCCTTGCGGGATAAAAACCCAGCCGCATCTTTGAATTTTTTATACTCGATGAGCTGGCGAATAAGCTCCCAGCGCGGATCATCTTCCTCCATGTCTTCTTCCGGAGGCTGAACAGACTTAGGTAACAAGGTCCTGCTTTTAATATACATCAGATTTGCTGCCATCACGATGAACTCGGAGGCCAAATCGATATTGAGCATTTTGAAGGTGTCGATGTAATCAAGATACTGTTTCGTGATTCGCTCGATAGAGATGGTGTGAATATCAACCTCATCTTTTTTGATCAGATACAACAAAAGATCGAGAGGACCCTCAAAAATATCCAGCCTGACTTTGTAATCTGCACTTTCCACCTGCCCCAGTCGATAAGGTATAGCTCAGCGCCATGCCAGCAAAATATTACCCTATCCGGTGGTTCAAAAGCGTTCAAACCCGCACGAAATAAGCTTATTAGCGACATCCGTGATAGTTGTGTCGTCGATGATAGCCGTGACGGTGGTAATGATCGTTATTTTTTCCGGCTGAGTAAGCAACTGCACCGATGAGCACGGCCCCTACCGCAGCCGCCGCGGGATCAACCGTCTGGATTGGTCTCCCGCTTCGGTCATAGGACGTAACACAACTCGATAGCAGTATTGCTGACATCACTGCGATCACCATCGGCTTAAGCCATAAACTTTTATATTTCATAACCAGTAGACGATATCTCATTGCGATTTATTCAATAAAAGGGTATGATGAACGATAAGGTTTGTTTAATGAATCTTTGGCCAGAGATTTAGCCCTACGATCTTTGATGCATACACTAATACTATCAACCAAATCGTAATAAAAGTGAGGTCCTACTGATTTCAAAGTCACCAATATGAATTTAGGCTATCCAGTTCGGCTATGTTGCATCGTGATGCTCGCTGCCAGTTGTAGTTCTGAACATTCTATTCATTTGGCGGATGGTAGCGTTGTGCGCCACAAAACAAAGAAATCCAGACCGATTGTCAGACAGATAGGCGAGCCAAGCCCCACAGCCAAAAAGATTGTCGCCTTTGCAGAAAAACATATCGGCAAGCAAGTCGGTGACGGTCAATGCTGGGGATTAGCCAACTTAGCTTATCTCTCTGCCGGCATTAAACATCGAGGTGGATACGTATGGGGGCGGCGTGTTCATTGGCAAACAGAGGGCGTCCGCCCGGGTGACGTCATTCAGTTTAAAAACGCACGTTACCCCTATGCCTACACCGACGAGAATCACACAGCAATCATTCTCAAAGTTGTAGGAAAAAGCAGTGTCAAGGTGGCTCATCAACATTGGAATGGTGTTTACCGGGTGACTACCACCACCATTCCACTGGTATACCTTCGATCGGGATCACAAATCGTATACCGCTACGAGCCCTAAAGACAGCTCATGAGGAGCTAAACTACGGCTTCACCTCAAGCGTGCCCTCAGTCACGCCCAACTTTTCCATCACATCCAAATCCTGCCATAGATGATGGCCAGATGTCTCGCCTGACAAGAGCTGCTGATATGCTTGCAGCGTCCGACTTGCCTCGGCTTTGTTTTCGTCGAGAAAATCCACGCGAAACCTGCGTAAGCCCGTGCCACGCATTTGCGCGTAAAATCGAGCCCCTGTCTGAGCAAGACCATTGAATAAGGTGTTACGGCAACCCACATCCGCTTTCAGCGTATGTAATTGGCCGACACGGTCCTTAAGCTCAACATGGTGTTTTTCACAAGGTTTGCCACAATTCAGGATACTCGTCCCCTCGCTCATGAAAGTGCAGAACACACAGTGCTCCATGTGAAACATCGGCATGTGCTGATGCAGTGTCAGCTCAAACCACTCCGTAGGCGTAGCCAGTAAAAGATCCAGCACCTGATTTATATTTAAATCGTAGGATACTGTTAGATGATCCAGCTTTCCCTCTTCTTTGAGAATACTTGCCGTGATCGGATTGGCGCAGTTAAGAGAAAAGTCACCCGTTTTATAGAGATCAGTGCGATCTTTAAAATGAGCAATGCCACCTAGGTTACGAATCAACACTCCATCGGGTTCGGCCCGTTCCACCACTTTGAAGAATCCCGCCTCACCCGCTTTTTGTATCCGAGGTGTAGCCAGATGAACTCGAGCACCTTGAGTTTGCCTCACCAAAGCCACCGCATCCTTACCTCGTCTGATATCCTCAAAATCAACATATACATTATTCACTCCGATCTCGAGTGCCGCTTCAACTTGATCCATCGTTCGGCAGAGCGTAGATAACTCACGCTGATGGCACTCGTCAGCCTCACGAGCAGGTAACAAATCCTTCAGCCCACCGGCAGATGACACCCTCGGCAGAGATTCAGTTTTCTGCTGGTCTAGAGCGGCTGTTAGCGAACGTCTAAGACGGTTCACTGCCGATACCGGCATCATCACAGCCCCGACAAGCTGGTTGTCTAAAACTTCCAGCTTCCATGCTGTCTCACCTAATCGCCCAAGTTGCTTTTCAAGAAATTCAGTCGTAAAAGGCTTCGTTTGCGCTTGCTCTAGTATCTCCAAAGATGAGACCGATATACCTCTACTAGTTATTACCATCGGCTTTCCCACAGCTCCAGATACACTCATCTTAAGGCTCTTGCGTATAGGCTGAAGCTTAGCGTTCTTCCAGCTAGCCTTGAGTGCATTGTTAAGCTTGGGGTCATCTGTTTTCCAAACCTTCTGTCCCACTTGAATACGTTTCCAGTCCAAGCCACTCTGCTCACGATGGAACAACAAGCGCTCACCCTTCACCTCCCATATCCGAGCCCCTTGCTCTTGATCACGATTTTCACCAGCGTCAAAGACTACTCCGTCACCTGCTTTCACAGGAGCATCAGTGGACAGCTCGAGCTCAACCCAACCACGTTCACTGCCTGTGACCTCACCTATATAGACACCACGTTTTTTACCAAACTTGCCATGCGTCAATCGCGGATGGTTGGTACCCTCAAGCCAACCTGTTGACAGGCCACGAGAGAAGGTCATCTCCATCGTATAACGATCCTCTCGCGTTATAGGACTCTCTGCATCAGCAACCGCCGCATCAATGGCTTTGCGATACACCTTAGTGATCGCAGCCACGTATTCTGGCGATTTTAAGCGACCTTCAATTTTATATGACACCACCCCATGCTTTACCAAATCAGGAATCAAATCGACTGCTGCAAGATCTTGCGGGCTCAGTAAATATCGCACCTCCTCCAGCTCTCGCTCAACACCATCAATCACCAAGGTGTAAGGCATGCGACAAGCTTGGGCACACTCGCCACGGTTTGCCGACCTTTGGCCAAGACTCTCGCTTGTTAAACACTGCCCCGAATAAGCAACACATAGAGCACCATGCACAAACACCTCAAGCGGCACGGATTCAGCAGGCTTAAATTTGCCAATCTCCTTGAGTGATAGCTCGCGAGCTAGTACCGCTCGATCCAATTGATACAGCTGATCTGCAAATTGGAGTCCCTCTGGCGAGGTGATTGTCATTTGTGTCGAGGCATGAATCTCCAAATGAGGGGCAACGTGCCGTGCGAGGCGAGCTAGGCCGAGATCTTGAACAATAATAGCATCAACACCACTAGCATCTAGTAGACGAAGCTGTCGCTCTGCAGCTTCAAGCTCGCCGCTAAAGATCAAGGTATTCATCGTTACAAACCCACGAACACCATGCTTGTGCAAGAAATCCATCAACTCAGGCAGATCTTCCTCCGTGAAGTTGTCCGCACGAAGCCGGGCATTGAATTTGGGCAGCCCGAAGAAAATAGCATCGGCACCATTCGCCACTGCAGCACGGGCACAATCCCAGTTCCCAGCAGGAGCTAATAATTCAGGCTGACGATTCTCAGGCATGGATGAAGCACTGGACACGTGCGTCAGCATCGCTTGAAATCAGCAAATGTCCATCCATGAAAACGATGAAATCCGCTTGCCCTATGCCTCAAAATACATTGCCATGACACAGTAAGAGTGGATCAGTAAGTAATGGCGGAACATGCACTAACCAAAGATGGCCTAGGCGAGGCTGCGGTCGATCGCATCATCGATGTACTCGAAGCTGCTGGGGCAAGATTTTGCTCGGAGAGCTTTCGACGTAACGCTCTCTCCTCTCTAGATCAGCTTGAGCTCAAGGATCGTGTCAGGCATCTGATCACAGTGATGAGTGTGCATCTACCCTCTTCATTTCCCGAAACTGCCGTTATTTTAGGCAAAATCAAGGAACACTGGCCAGAACCCGATCAGGACCACCAATATTATTTTGCTGCGTGGCCCGTCGTCGATTACATTGCCAAATTTGGCCTAAACCACCCAAAGATCGCGTTGCCACTGCTTCGCAAGCTAACTCCCCTTTTCACCGCAGAGTTTGCCATCCGATCTTTTTTAGAAGTTCATCCCGAGGAGACCTACAACCAAATGCTGATGTGGTGCTTGGACAGCGACGAACACGTTCGCCGACTGGCATCTGAAGGAACCAGACCACGACTACCCTGGGGCAAACACTTACCCCAATACATAAAAGATCCGGCCCCAGTCATCTCCCTGCTAGAAAACCTCAAAGATGACCCCTCTGACTATGTGCGGCGCTCAGTCGCCAACAACTTGAATGATATTTCCAAAGACCACCCCGAGCTAGTCATTGAGACATGCAAATCATGGCAGACTGAGAAGGTTGCAGCTAGAGATTGGATTATCCGGCATGCAACCAGAACCTTAGTCAAGGATGGCCATCCTAAAGTATTCCCTCTACTGGGATACACCCGCAGACCACAAATATCCGCAAAGCCTCCGGTGCTATCTAGTCACCACCTCATGCTTGGTGATCCTCTTGGCATCGAAGTCAACATATCCTCTCGGTCAGCGGAAAAGCAATATGTCGTGGTTGACTACGCCGTTCACTATATCAAAGCAAACGGGCAAAGCTCAGCAAAGGTCTTCAAGTGGAAAAACCTGCGACTCAAGCCTGAGCAAGCGGTCACCTTGGAGAAAGCGCACCCATTCAAAAAAGTCA
Source organism: Akkermansiaceae bacterium (assembly GCA_049631945.1). Taxonomy (GTDB): domain Bacteria; phylum Verrucomicrobiota; class Verrucomicrobiia; order Verrucomicrobiales; family Akkermansiaceae; genus Oceaniferula. Next base: position 6,654 of record JBNABE010000021.1, on the reverse strand, counting down.
CTACCAGACGTCATTACCCGGGGACGCACAAGATCGAGCTGCTAATCAATGGCAAACACGCTTCTGAGGCCACGTTTGAGCTTCACATTCCATGAGCAGCCAAACTTCAAACTTGAAACTTGATCTTTCGTGGTTACAAGAATGCTATGAACTGTCATGGCCCACGGATGAAAATGGACCCAGCACTCCACACCGAGCGCAAGCCCGATTGGATCAAGGTCCGTTTACCCAATGACCCCAAATTCTGGTCGACAAAATCTTTAGTAAGTGACCTTAACCTAGTCACTGTTTGTGAAGAAGCTCAGTGCCCCAATCGCTGGGAATGCTGGAGCCACGGCACGGCAACCTTCATGATTGCGGGTGAAAAATGCACTCGCGCATGCGGATTCTGCGCTGTCAAAACCGCGCGTCCCGATGCCCTCGAGGCAGACGAACCCCAGCGAGTTGCCGAAGCATGCAAGCGTATGGACCTGAAACACGTCGTTATCACCGCAGTGGCACGTGACGATCTGCGCGATGGAGGTGCCGAGCACTTCAAAAATGTCATTGAAGCGGTCCGTGAGCACAACCCGGGAATCATCATCGAGGTCCTCACTCCAGACTTCAACGACAAGGACTTCGCTCTCGAGCTGTGCATGAGTGCAAGACCTCACATCTTCAACCACAATATCGAAACAGTCGAACGCTTAACCTCGCTCGTCAGAAGTCGTGCGAAATACCAGCGCTCGCTGTCTGTGCTCAAAAAAGCCAAAGCCATTGCCGGCGGCAAGGTGGTTACCAAAAGCGGACTAATGTTAGGGCTTGGCGAAAAAGAGAGCGAAATCATTCAAGCCATGGACGACTTACGCGCGCATGACGTAACTGTTCTCACCATGGGTCAATACCTTCGTCCATCACCGCGTCACCTTCCCGTAGTTGATTACATCAAGCCTGAGAAGTTCGACGAGTATAAGGAAATCGCTCTCGCTAAAGGCTTCCGCCATGTTGCCAGTGGCCCCTTGGTCAGAAGCTCCTACCACGCAGCTGACTTCCGCCCTGAGCTCGACCTGATCGAGGATATCGAGAAAGAGGCCGCAGCAAGTCAGGCTTCGTAGCCATCAGTGCCCGCCAGCTTCAGCAAAGCGCTTGATCCGCTCTCTTGATTTATCATTCAGGGCATCCGTTGTATCAAGATATTGGCTTGCTGCTTCTTTGTCTTGGCGCATCCAAGCCGTGGCGGTGATCCCTATCGCACGCCGACGCATTCCCTCGTTACCAATGGTTTCTGCCAGCCTGATATTCTCATCGATATCACCACTCTGATTCGCAATCACGAAAGAGGAAGCTGCGCTGTCACGCACACTACCTTCCGGCTGTGCATTGACGAATTCCAGAGCCGCGACGGGATCCTTACTCGCCCATGATGAGACAACACTGCCAATACTCTCTGACTGGGATGACTCATTACCATTCTCAAGCACCCATTTGGCCGAGGCCTCAGGATCATCACGGCCCCATTTGCGGGCAATGCTTTGCATGGTATCGTTGAGATCTGTCCCTTCCGATAATGTGCCAATTTCAGCAGCAGCGGCAGCAGGATCTGTATCAGCCAAGCCCCGTAAGGCTCTTGCCGTTGCGGCCTCCTGTTGATCAGCTGGCAAACCAGAGATCCACGACTTCGTGGCACCCCAGTCCTTGCCTCCCCACTCTCGCGCAATCGTGTTCTGAGCGCTTTCACGGGCTTGCTCATCAGATATGGAATTCAACATACCCGCTGCTCTTGCAGGATCATCCGTAGCTGCCTGCCTGAAGATTCCTTTCATCGCATCGCTCTGATCGCTTCCCTCGAGTGATTTCGCCCAAGCCATCGCACCCTCACTATCCTGACGCGCCCATTCCATTGCAATAACAGAGGCGGCAGAGCCACCTCCACGACCTCGCCCACCCATCATCGAGCCCATGCGGAAATCACTCGCATTGGCAGCATAATAATCAGCCGCTTCCTGTGGATGTTTCGATGCCCAGCTCTGAACTACCGTCTTTTTAACAAACACACCCGCAAAACCCATCGTCTTCGTGTAAGCCATCGCTGCCGTAGGGTCCTCTTCGCCCCAGCGCGCAAACAGCAAATAACCAACCATAATACGCTCACTCCATGGAAGCTCCTCGAGTTTTTCCGCTTCCTCTTTAAATTCTGAAGGACCCAAGCCAGCGTAGTAATCCATCAAGGATCGCAACCTATTGTTCTGGCCAGGCATGGACATTGCCTCAGCAGCACTGTCAACTCTTGGTCCACGCTTAACAGCCTCCTTGGCTGATTCGTCAGCAGACCTCGCTGACGAATAAGATAACGAAGACTCATTGATACGACGGGCTGAGCGCGCATCATCAACTTCCTCACTACTAGTGCTCGTTGACGCTTGTTTTCCAACCATAAACCCACCTGCCCCGCCGATAACGAGTGTTCCAACCAGCCCAATAATACTCACTTTCATCATATTTTAGTCAATTGCTTACTTCATCTTCTACCCTATAGAACACAACAATGGCCCTTGAGTTGCAAAAGATCTTGGTGAATGAGAGAACCTATGCTTCCCATCCAGATCTGACTATATTATAGGTTTCAACTCTTGCAACCATGATCAAACATTCCGTTTCCCGTTGGTGCTTCGGCTCCACCCCACTCGATGAGCTTTGTCAGAAATGCCTCCCAATGGGCATCACAGGCATCGATTTACTCAAACTCGATGAAATCCCCACTGTTCAAAGCCACGGGATCGAATGCTCCATCACAGCAGCCCACCCTGACGAGGATGACATCGGAGAAATTGAAAAAGGATTCAATAATCCGTCATTTCATCCTGCCCTTCACGCTATTTACCAAGACCTGATTCCAGCTGCAGCGGCCTTGGGCGTCAGGCAAGTCATTTGCTTCTCAGGCAACAGAGACGGCATCAATGACGAAGACGGTCTAACTCACTGTGCAGCAGGACTAGCCCCGCTCATCCCATTGGCACAACAACACGGCATTACCTTGGTCATGGAGTTGCTAAACTCAAAAGTAGATCATCCGGATTATCAATGCGATCACACAGCATGGGGTGCAGCTCTCTGCGAACGTGTCGGCTCACCACATTTCAAGCTACTCTATGATATTTACCACATGCAGATCATGGAGGGTGATGTGATTCGAACCATCGAAACATACCACCAGTACATCAGCCACTATCATACAGCGGGAGTCCCTGGCAGGCATGAATTTGACCAAACCCAAGAGCTCAACTACCCGGCAATTGCTCAGGCGATCAAGGCAACAGGCTTTGATGGTTTTATTGGTCAGGAATATGTTCCAACTTCGGAGGACCCCTTTCAATTCCTACCCGAGGCAGTGAAAGCATGCAGTGCCTAATGTTGATACCAGGAATTTGATCACACTAAAAATCCACCGAACAACGCGGCAACAACAACCAGCAGCCACACCGGCAGCCATTTAAAATAAATGGCGAGTGCCAAAAGCAAAATGCATAGACCATCCAACAAGCCACCAACATTGGCACTGGTCAGCATTCCCAACAGCGCCGCGGCCAGTAACCCAACCACCGTGGCATTGGCACCTCGGACACCCGCACGTGCCCATGCATAGTGCTTGAGCTTGTCCCATACTGGCAACCCTCCCGCGAGCAGAATCATTCCAGGCAGAAAAATCACGATGATGCCCACTGCCCCACCGAGCCAAGCATTACCAAATAGCTCCATGGAGGCCCCTAGAAATCCTCCAAAGGTAAACAGTGGTCCGGGCACAGCTTGGGCTGCACCATAGCCCGCAAGGAATATGTCTTTGGTGACCATACCTGTATCAACCGTGCTCGACTCCAGTAGTGGCAAAACCACGTGACCACCACCAAACACCAGAGCACCTGCTCGGAACAAGCCACTCGTTGCCTGAGCATCTCGCCCACCTTGCACCATTATCGGCACCACAATCATGGCGAGCAGTAATAAACTCGTAATGACCAGTCCTCGCAGCGGACTTCTCGTCATCTTTGCCTGCTGCGCCGTGGTAGATTGTTCCACTTCAGATTTCGCCTCCTCTTTATGGAATACCATTGCCCCTATCAACGCTCCCATGAGGATGACCAGCGGCTGCATCCAAAGCTCTGGTAGCATCCGCAGAACGATCAATGCTACCACCGCGAGAATAAGCTCAGGCCAGCGCGGACATAAGCCTTTACGCATACCCAGTAAAGCAACAGCAACCACAGCAATTGCGGCAAGCTTCAGGCCATGTAGGTAACCTGAGCCAAACCAGTCTTGGATATTCCCCATACCAGCTGCAAAAGCAATCATCACTAACGCAGAGGGTAGCGTGAACCCCAACCAAGCAGCAAAGCCCCCAAGCCAACCAGCTCGCTCATAGCCTATTGCCGCACCAAGCTGGCTACTCGCCGGCCCTGGCAAGAACTGAGTTAATGCCAAGAGCTCAGCAAAGCGTTTTTCGCTGAGCCACTTAGCACGCTCGACATAGGTCTCTCGAAAATAACCAAGGTGCGCGACGGGACCGCCAAAAGAGGTTAAGCCCAACTTCAAAGACACCAGAAAACACTCCAACATTCCTCGCTGCATATCGGCAGTTTAAATTTTACCACCAAAAATCCAAAGACCAAATTCTTGTCATCTTCGTCATCAAGCACTATCTAGTGCTTATGCTCAGCTCCCCACTTGGTCGTCTTCGCATTATCAGCATCATCGAAGCTCTCTCCTACCTATTCTTGCTCGGGATTGCGATGCCTCTGAAATATATTTGGGGCGAGCCTCAGGCTGTAAAAATTATCGGCATGCTTCATGGCGTCTTGTTTTGTATTTTCTGCGCAGCCCTGCTAGACGCAATGCTTAAGCAAAAATGGAATCTAGTGCCGCCGTTTTGGATCTTTATGGCATCACTGGTTCCCTTTGCCCCGATCTGGGTCGAACTCTGGCTCAAAAAGCAAATGGACATGGATAAGTAGCTGGCCATGCATAAAAAACCGGTGGTATGCAACGCACACCACCGGCTGTAAATGTATGAGACTCTGAGGTCAGATGAATCCTTGCTCGATTAACGAGAGTAGAGTTCCACCACGAGCTGAACATTGACCTGGTGGTCAAAGTCATCGTTTTCAGGAACACGGGTAATGCTACCCTTCATGTCTGCACGATCGAGTGTGAGCCAGTCCTTGAGAGGAACAGCCTGTGTCAAATCCATGTAACGGAGACCGAGCTGCTGTGAGCTTGGCTTGTCCTGCACAGTGATGACATCACCAGGCTTACATTGGTAGCTTGGAACATCAACACGCTTACCGTTAACCTCGATGTGTCCGTGATTGACCATCTGGCGAGCGGCAGAGCGGGTATTACCCAGCCCAAGGCGGTAGCAGACATTGTCGAGACGAAGCTCAAGGAGTTGGCAGAGAACTTCACCTGTCACCCCACGGCGACGGCTTGCCTCTGCATAATACAGGCGGAATTGCTTCTCAAGCACGCCGAACTGGAAGCGAAGCTTTTGCTTCTCTCCGAGCGCGACTGCGTAATCTGACTTCTTGCGGCGACCTGCGCGGACACCGTGCTGACCTGGAGGAAAGGCACGACGTTCGAGGGCTTTAGAAGGACCGAATAGGGCGACGCCAAAACGGCGACTGATTTTATCTTTGGGGCCAGTGTAACGAGCCATGATATGAAATAAGTTAAAGAGTTAATAGATAATGGTTAATTACACGCGACGTGCTTTCTTTGGACGGCAGCCGTTGTGCGGGATAGGAGTAACATCCTTAATCGCTGTGATGTTGACACCCAAACCTTGGACAGCACGAACCGCAGACTCACGACCGGAACCTGGTCCCTTTACGCGAACTTCTGCTTCCTTCAAGCCGTGGCTCATTGCTTGGCGGCAGGCATCTTGGCAAACCACCTGAGCTGCATAAGCCGTGCTCTTACGTGATCCCTTGAAGCCCATCTTACCAGCACTTGACCAACCAATCGCATTGCCGTTGACGTCAGTAACGCTCACTAATGTGTTGTTGAAAGTAGCCGTGATGTGCACAACGCCAGTTTGAACATTCTTGCTCTTCTTGGCCTTGTGGATGCGGATTTGCTCCTCTTCACCACCAGCAATCTCAGCGAAAATATCACGCTTCTTTTCTGGTGCCTTGGGTGCTTCTTCAGATGCTTCTGCACCCTCAGCAGCCGGTGCCTCAGCAGGCGCTTCTGCTGCAGCCTCTGGTGCTTTGGCCTCTTCAGCAGCTGGTGCTTCAGCTGCATCGTCTTTGATTTCTTCTTCAGACATAATAATAAATTTTCTGTTTCAGTGGATTACTTGACAACACCGACAGTGCGCTTCTTACCCTTCCGGGTGCGTGCGTTGGTGCTTGTGCGTTGGCCACGCACAGGAAGTCCCACCTTGTGGCGAATTCCGCGGTAGCAGTTAATAGCCTGCAAGCGCTTCATAGCGGCTTGCTTTTCACGACGAAGATCACCCTCAATGAGGATACCTTCTGAAGTGATGACTTGAGCAATCTTGACGAGTTGCTCTTCAGTGAGTTGACCGGTGCGAATGTCAGCATCCACTCCAGCCTGCTCGAGGATGCGTTTGGCCGTAGAAGGACCAACGCCGTAGATGTACGGAAGAGAAGCTTCTATGCG
>JBNABE010000020.1:0-20368 GCA_049631945.1 Akkermansiaceae bacterium | reverse complement strand
TTACTTAATGAATGGTTAAACGATGGAGTCAAAGTCTGACATATTGCTCGTTGGGCAAACACCGCCTCCGTATCATGGGCAGGCGGTAGTCACTGCGATGTTATTTGATAATGATTGGCGTGACTTGAGGGTCGAGTGTCTGAGAATGGCCTACAGCGATAGCATCGAGTCGGTGGGTAAATTTTCTCTGAGTAAGTTGATACACTTAGCCAGTTTAATTTTCAAAACATGGTGGATTGCATCTACGAAAAGACCTGAGGTGTTTTATTACTTACCGGCAAGTGCAAATAAGGCGCCAGTCATTCGTGATATCATTTATTTGTTAGCGGTGAGATGGTGTTTTGCGAAAACAGTCTTTCATTATCATGCAGCTGGGCTTCCTGAATATCTCAACGCGGGTAAACTTCTAGGAAGACTTGGTCGCTTTGTTTATTCCAACGCTGATGTTAGCATTGAAATTTGTAAAAACGAACAATCTCCAGGCCGGGCGTTCGATGCCTACAATACGGTAATTATTCCTAACGGAGTGGATTCCATTACGTGCGATCAAGTAACTCCCGATGAGGGTAGTTTGGTTGTTTTGTTCATGGGTGTATTGAACGAGGGTAAGGGCTTGCTTGATGTGATCAGGACAGCCGAAATCCTCAAGAAAAGTGGTAATGATATCGTTTTTAATGTCGCTGGATCATGGGTATCTGATGATTTTCAGGATGAGGCTCTAGCCCTTATTGATCATGCAGGTGTCAAAGATAACATTGAATTTCTTGGGGTTCTCAAGGGGGAAGATAAATGGCAGGCCTATGCAAACGCGGACGTTTTCTTTTTTCCATCTCACTATCAATCTGAAAACTTTCCTATGGTGCTAATCGAAGCAATGGCTTCTAGTCTGCCGGTGATTAGCACAAAGTGGCGTGGTATACCTCAGCTCGTTGAGAATAGTAATGCAGCCATATTGTGTGAGATCAACGCACCACAAGAATACGCGCATCATATACAGCTGTTGCTTGATGATGAAACACGTAGAACTGAAATGGGAGCTGCCGCTTATACCCACTATAAAAACAATTTCACTCGATCAAAATTTACTCAGTCTATGTATCGAGTATTTTCCGAACTGCTGAATAGATGATGAGTTAATACAAAAAAGTCGTTTTGATAGCATATCTTATAGGAGCTAGCATGTTGCTAGCAGGAATATTTGGCATCACTTTCAGTATTGTGCCACAGACGCCAGTGGTAATTGCTGCTGGGGTCACGGCTGTTGTGATTTCCATTCAATTGATTGCGAATCATGTTAGAGGTGTTTCATGTTCTTCGCAAAAGCCGATTGATTACAGCTGGTTATCTGTATTTTCAGCTCTCGGAATTTGTTATTTTGTGGCACGTGCTTGGTTGTCCCCAGTGAAAGATTTGGGGATTGATGATCTCGTGTTAATTATGCCTGCCGGTATTCTTTATTTATCGGCCGGAATTCTTCTTGGCGGAAAACAAGCCGTCAGAGCTAGACTTACTCTTGCGTGGGTAATCATCCTACTTCTTGTTTTACATGTGGTTTCCTCTTTCATGCAGCTTCGTGGCGCCGAGGGTTTTTCTCCAGTCTATTATTTCATGGGGGCGACACCAGCAAGTCAAGGTCACGTGATTGGTATGTATGGATATTATGGAAGCTTTGCTAATTTCGCGGTAATAGCGGGACTTTTATGCCTTAGCTTAGGAGTGTGGGGTCGATTTGTGTTTCCGGTGAGAGGGCTCATTTTTTTCCTCGGCCTCGTCTCTTTGACGTTGTCAATCATATCACAATCACGCTCAGCAGCTCTCAGCCTGGTTGCTGGGTTAGCTGTATTTGCAGTATTAATTATGGTGTCTGTGGCGCACCAAAAACCGAACGTTAAATCATGGGCGAGAAGAATGTTTGGTATCATTATAGCGGCTATTATGATCGGGTCTATCATAGCCTGTTATTTAGTTATCCAACTACGGGCTAGTAGTAATACGAATGGTGGTTTGAGCTTGCTTTTCGATTCTGTGGCCAGGCTTAATTTCTGGCCCATGGCATATGATCAATGGTTAGACTTTTTCTTTTTTGGCGGAGGAGCTCGAAGTTTTTCATACCTATGTTTGTTATATTGGAATCCGAATTTATCATCGATGCACGCTAATCCAGAGTTTGTGCATAATGAATACCTTCAATTACTCACAGATTATGGTTTGATTGGCCTCGTCATCGTATTGATTAGCTTCTTGGCTCATTACTACATTGGTTGGAGGCAAACTCGTAAGCTTGCTAGCATGTCTGAGCACGTTAAATTACAAAAAGGGTCAAACGCGATGGCCCTTACCATAGCCGGTATGAGCGGCATGGTAGCCATGAGTGTTCATATTTGTTTTGATTTTAGAACGCATTTATTGGCTAACTTGTTGTTACTTGTCTGTTGCGCTGTTTGGGTTTTGCCAATTCATAAATCAGGTAGGTTCTCTTTGAGGGGTGATGGTTCTCACCATACTGGGTCTCGGTTCCAATATTTGGGGGCTCTATTTTTACTTCTAGCCTTAGGCTTGGGTTCTATTGGGCTCGGTGGCCATCAGCTATGGGCAGGTATGCCATTAGTAGAACAGAGGGTATTAAAAGAAGATGGCGCATGGAAACCATACGAAGTGGATAGATCGGTCTGGATTCCGTTATTGGAAAAGTCTGTTTCAAGAGCACCCAGATGGCAGCGTTTAAAGCGCTTGGGAGTACTTTACAAAATAGAGGCGGATCAGGCAACGGAGCCTGAAATGAAAGAGAGTCTGTATGCAAAAGCAGAGGCTGCGTGTTTAGCTTCCATAAAGCGCAATCCGTTTGACCCAATACCTCGAATAAATTTGGCAGCTATGTATACAAGCCAGCACAGGTATAGGGAGGCAGATAAAGCTTATGCCGAGACATCAGAGATGGCTAAATCGCGTGAGTCGTGGTTCATGATGCACACCCATTGGGCATCACTGCGTCACCGCATGGCATTAATGTGTTTTGAAGAGTCTGACAGCGAAGCGGCTCAAATACATTTTCGAAAAGCCATTGATTTGTTCGAATTAAGCAAGGACGCTGGAGTAATAACGAGGCTAAATAATTGGAAAGAAGCGTATGCACAATGTTTATTAGCTTACGCGATTTTTCTAGACAATGATAAGCAATATGATGAAGCAGAAATCATCTATAATCGAATAGAAGAAATCGAAAATGCATCGTATCGTTTAGGCGAAATGCATTTCTACGATTATAAAGCAGCTCATTACTATGATCACGGCTTGGCGCTATATTATGAAAAAGCTTCACAGAGTGCTTATCAGTCAATGGTTCTTGCCCTCGAATCAATGCAAATGAGTCGTCGGTATGGCCAACATGGGGAAAGCTCATCGATAGACGAGCGAATAAATAAAGTTCAGAGCTACCTTAAATTTTTCGAGGATACGGGGATCGCTAAATAACTAGTATAATAACATAAGAATGGGAAAAAATAATTATACATTCGCTGACTTCTGGAAAGTGAGAGGAATGCAGTCCATGTGGGCGACAAGAAATTACAGTTATCGATTAGGCGCCTTGCTTGCCATGATAGCCCACAGAGTTGGTTTGTCTCCTAACAGCTTGTCGTTTTTGTCGGTCATAGTTACATGCGGCTCATGTGGAATTGCGATTTCTTTCGGGCAGGGGACTTGGTTAGCAGGCATCATAGTCATTTTAGGCCTGCAACTAGGTTATGCATTTGATTGTGCGGACGGGCCTCTTGCCAGGGTCAAGGGTGAGGAGAGTAGCTTCGGATCCCTTCTCGATAAGATATGTGATATGTGTTCGGGGATGTTGTTCCCATGCATATTGGCCTATGGCGCAGGGCACTATTATTATCGCGGAATTGTCGAAGCAGAGATGGATTACACACTGAGGGTGCTATTGGTGGTGATTATTTCGAGAGCTATTCTCAATGTTTTACTCTGGCTTAAGGAATTGGTGACACACAAAACTAACCGACTTCAGGAAGATGAACGAGAACATACATTTTGGTGGCGCATCAAACGCTCGGTAGGTTTATATATAGATGAGCCAGTTTATCGTCTCGGCATTGGCTTTGCATGGGCCCTTGATTGGTTTTGGGAATTTGTTATCATTTATTCAGCAAGTATCTTTGTGATTACAATCATTTATCTTTGGACATCCAAAAAAGAAATGGATCAGGCTGATAAAGAAATAGCGTAAGATAGAACCTGTGAAGCAGCACAACGTGGCGCTGCCATATTGCACACTTAATAGACCTAACATGTTTGAACTTATCAAAAAGCAAACCTATTTGTTGCCCGTAGCAGTCTTGACACTAGCGATGCTAGTCTTCTGGCTATTTATTCCTATTTACCCGAACTCTTCTACGTCTGAGGAGCGCCTTGTGCTGTGGATTGCAGACGCATGGCGGAAAGACTTTGCCCATGGGTGGGCGGTGCCATTCTTATTCGTTTATTTTGTTTATCGAGTATGGCCAACCATGAAGCTAGAGCCTATTCAGGGTTCGCGCTGGGGTTTGTTGGGTGTGCTTTTCGTGATCATGCTTTACGTTGTATCGGTTAGAACCTTGCAACCTCGATTGCCGCTGATCGGCCTACCTTTCCTAATCGTGGGAGGAACACTTTATGTCTGTGGTTGGAAGGTGGCGCGGCATATGCTTTTCCCTGCATTTTTTTGGTGGTTTGCTGTTTCAGTGCCAGGCTTACAGCAAGCAACTAATATTTTGCAGATTGCAGTTACTAAATCCTGTTACGAAATAGGCACGTTGATGGGGATGGATCTGGTGAATGCTGGAACGGAAATCAAGTCCGGTGATGATAGCTGGGACGGCATGGATATCGCGGAGGGTTGCAGCGGCATTCGTTCTCTCATGGCACTGGTGATGATATCAGCTATTTATTCCTACTTTACACAGACTAAACTATGGAAAATGGCCTTCTTGTTTGCCTGTGCGCTACCATTGGCACTGGTGGCTAATTTCTTCAGAATTTTCACAATTATCGTACTGGCAGAAATGGGATTTAGTGAATTTGCAGCAGGCGTATATCATGATTGGGCAGGTTTGTTGTTTTTCTTTCCTATCGCCCTAGCGGGTCTGTTTACAATTGATAAAATTCTTAATTGGAAAGAAAACAAGAAAGTTGTTAGAAAGCGAATTCAAGAATGAGGCAAGCAGAGAATTGATTAAATAACTATCTAAATGAATTCTATTGAGACTAATAAAAATAATAAACCAGATCATAGTATGGAAAAGGATAGCGCTGGCTTGATCGCCAACCGTATTTACATTCTTGCTCTGATCTTAGTCACTGGCTTTTCACTAATCTGGGTGTTGCCAAAATCTGAGTCCATGAAGCCCTCGTGTTTATCAAGGCATCTGCCGATGCAGTTTGATACCATGGTCGGCACAAGGGTCGAGGTGACCGGAAAGGAACTTCAAATTTTAGCCAAGGATACAGAGTTTGAGCGGACTCAATTCACCAATGAGGCCAATCGCTACCAACCTTCGGTTGAGGTGTCTGTGGTGTTTTCTGGAAAAGACCTCAATAACAGTATTCACCGCCCCGAGCGCTGCTTGCGTTCTCAAGGTTGGAACTTTGTTAAAGAGCGAACAGTTGTATTGCCAAGTGTGTTTCCTGACGGCTCAGACCTTCCAGTTAGAGAGATCGTTTGTAAGAAGCCGGTAATGCGTGAGGATGGTTCTAGTTTTCAGGCGATGCGTGTTCAATACTACACGTTCTTTGGTCATACTGGGATTACGGAAAGTCACTACGGTAGAACATTTCAGGATATGAAGGACCGCTTGTTCAAGGGCTATGATCAGCAGTGGGCTTATGCGACCTTTTCAGTACCTGTCACGCAGATCTATGTTGATCAGGGTTTAATGAGAGATGGGCCTGGCGCATTTACACTTGAGCAGTCCGAAGAAATACTTGAGCAGTTTATCCGTAAGTTAGCACCTATGGTAGTGGATAGGCCGCTGAAAGAATAAGATATAGGCATTAATATAATCGACCCCCTTCACCCCTTAAAATATTCATGTTAGGATCTCGAAATAGAGAGCAATTTTCAGTCCAGGCGTTGTTGCTATGCGATGCGTTTTTGGTTTTCCAAGGATTTTTTATTGGGGACAAGTTGAGGCCCATATTAAGGCCTATACTGGGCTTGAGTGATGATGGTCAGATAGGATTGGCACAAATTTCTTGGCTCTTATTTATCGTTGTTCCATTTACCCCACTCGTGCTGGAAGTGTTTGGCTTTTATCGTAATATGATGCGCAAGACACTGTTCCAGTCGCTCCGGCAAATGGTTCAGGCATTTGTTGTCATCAGTCTTGCGATCGCAGCTATGATTCTCTTTTTCAAGATGGCTCCCATGAGCCGTTTAGTGCTCGTGGTAGCGATGGTTTTATCAGCTAGCTTCTTGCTGTTACGTGACGCCTTTGTGCGATCAAGATTGCGCGCCTCAGCTCTTAAAGAAGGGCGTCAAGAGCGCGTCGTCATTGCGGGCTGTCAGGCGGACACTAAAGACCTCATAGACTCCATGCCTGACGAGGTGACTGATTATTGGCAAATTGTCTACGAATTTGATTTTTCAGAGCATGATCTATCTGAGCTGGAAGAAATTGTTACTCGTGAGTCAGTGGAGCGGGTTATCATAGCCGCACGTAATGCTGTGTTTCAGCAGATATCAGCAACGGTAGAATTATGTGAAAAACAAGGCATCGAATCATGGGTGTCGGCCGACTTTATTCGCACCCAGGTATCTAGGCCCACTTTTGATAACTTGGGAGGGCAGCCAATGCTCGTGCTACGAGCAACTCCAGAGCTATCTTGGGCATTGCTAGCCAAATCTGCAATTGATAGGCTAGGAGCCACTCTGTTTATTTTGTTCACATTACCTATTTGGATTTTTGCTATCGTTGGAATCAAGCTAAGCAACCCCAGAGATCCAGTATTTTTCCGTCAGGATCGTGCAGGCAAGTTTGGTAAGCAATTCAAAATGTGGAAATTTAGGACGATGGTGCTGAACGCTGAATCACAGCTTGATGAACTAAAAGACGAAATGGGTAATGAAATGACCGGACCAGTCTTTAAGCTTGAGAATGATCCGCGTGTATTCCCTTTTGCCCGTTTTTTAAGAAAGTGGAGTATCGATGAATTTCCTCAGATGCTCAATGTTATTGCAGGCGATATGAGCCTCGTAGGGCCACGACCACTCCCCATTTACGAAGTATCTAGATTTGAGAAATCAGAACATCGTCGTAGGTTGAGTGTGAAGCCTGGTATAACCTGTATTTGGCAAGTGAAGGGTCGCAACACGATCACAGAGTGGGAAGATTGGGTGAAGTTGGACCTACAATATATTGATAATTGGTCTCTACTCCTTGATCTTAAATTACTCATTCAAACCGTGCCAGCGGTATTGCTGACAAAGGGGGCCAAGTAGATCTCTCGGTTACTCTGGGCAAGAGAGCATCAAAAATTAGAGTTAATTTTGACTTTGTTGTATTTGAGATTGTCATCATGGATTGAGGATACACAATCCGATCCACGATTGCTTGGCGGGGCTAAACCAGCACCAAAAAACAAAAACGATCGCAAAACACATTATGCAAACAACGCATAGAAATTGCAATTCCATGAAAATATTCAGCGGCAAAGCGCACAGTGAGCTGGCACAAAAAATCGCAGCTCACCTCGGTAAAGAGTTGGCCAATGTCGAGGTGACATCATTCCCTGACGGCGAGACCTTCGTTCAAATTAATGAGAATATACGTGGGGAAGATGTTTATTTGGTGCAGCCAACCTGCCCGCCAACGAATCACAATTTGATGGAGATGCTCATCATGGTGGACGCAGCGAAAAGGGCAAGTGCAGGCCGAATCACCGCAGTGATGCCATTTTTTGGCTATGCCCGCCAAGATCGCAAAGACCAGCCACGAGTGCCTATCACAGCCAAGTTGGTTGCCAATTTGATCTCTGCCGCTGGTGTGGACCGAGTATTGACGATGGATTTACATGCTGCCCAGATACAGGGCTTTTTCGATATTCCAGTAGATCATCTCTATGCAAAGCCTGTGTTCATCAAACATTTACGCGATCAGCATGGGGATGACGCGAGCAACCTCACCGTAGTTTCACCAGACGTCGGGGGAGTGAAAATGGCCAGATCTTACGCTGATAAACTGGGTGCTGAGCTTGCCATTGTTGCCAAGCACCGGGTCAGTGCCACCAAGGTAGAGGCCATGAATGTGATCGGAGATGTTGAGGGTCGTAATGTATTATTAGTCGATGATATGACTGAGACGGCAGGGACTCTCTGTGCTGCTGCAGAAATTCTTGAGAAGCACGGAGCCAAAAGTATTTATGCCGGTGTGTCACACGGTGTTTTGGGCGATATGGGGAGAAAACGTATTGCAGAATCTGCCATTAAAGAGCTTATAACCAGTGACTCGGTACCCCAGGCATACGGGGAAAAAGTGACCACGGTTCCTATTGCTGGGCTACTGGGAGATGCCATTTCCCGCATTCATGACGGAAAATCTGTCACTTCTCTCTTTGACATTGACGCTTAAAGTGGTAAAGACCCGCCCCCCGAAGGAGTTTGACATCTCACTCTACTACCCGCCGTCAATCATTTTTGGGCCTGCTCCATCACTAAAAACAAACAAATCAACCATCTAATTATATGGCTAAACCACAAACTTTAAAAGCAGAAGAGCGTGCCCGCACAGGTTCTGGCGTGCTCAAACAAATGCGTCGCGAGGGATACATTCCATCCGTCGTTTATGGCGGCGGTTCCGACAACAAGAATGTTAAGGTGCATGCTAAGACATTCAGAGACATGCTCAATAGTGCGGCCTCTGACAGTATTCTTGTCACACTCGATCTTGGCGACTCTAATGCACAGCTGGCGTTCTTGCAGGATGTTCAGCACAACGCGATCACTGGTGAAATTCTACACGTTGATTTCTTGGCAGTAAACCAAGACACATCCATCAACGCGAGCCTACCACTTGAGCTTACAGGTGAAGCTGAGGGTGTCAAAGCAGGTGGATTGTTGGAGCAGATGCTCCATGGTCTTGAGATCAGCTGTTTGCCTAAGGATCTGCCCGAGAGTATTGTTGCAGATGTTAGCGCTCTTACAATTGGCGATGCTTTGCACATTGGTGAAATCCAATTCCCTGATGGAGTGACACCTACACTAGGTGAGGACGTTGTAGTGGCTATTGTTGCTAAGACCCGCACTGCTCAGAGTGAGGAAGCTGGTGGCGAGGAAGCCGAAGGATCTGATGCTGAAGCTGCTGAGGCATCTGATGCTGAAGAAGCCGCTCCAGAAGCTGCCGCTGAGTAAGACGCAGTATTCACATTATTTTCAAAGCTCGGGGCTGTATGGCTCCGAGCTTTTTTATTTTCGATATTTGGTGTTTTGTATTTTGTTATGCAGGACTAAAAAAAGGAATGTCTGATATTAAACTCATCGTAGGCCTTGGGAATCCTGGGCAGAAATATGAGCAAACTCGCCATAATATTGGATTTTTAGTCATGGACCGCCTGGCTCGCCTTAGCGGAGCTGAAATGGTGAATCATCTTAAATGGCGTGCTCATGTAGCCAAATTACCAGAGGCTCATGCTATTATCATGAAACCGCAAACCTTCATGAATGAAAGCGGCCAATCAGTAGGTGCCGCCTTGCGTTACTACAAATGGAATCCGGAGCAACTATTAGTTGTATATGATGATGTTTCTCTTCCCTTTGGAGCTTTGCGATTCAGGAAGTCAGGCTCTGCAGGCGGTCATAATGGGATAAAGTCCATCATAAGTCATTTAGCGAGTGATCAGTTTCCGAGGCTCAAACTTGGCATCGGAAATAGGAGACATGAGGACAAAAAGAAAGCAGGAGGTTCTTTAACGGGGCATGTTCTGGGAAAGTTTTCGACGGAAGAGCAAAATCAGTTGGAAAACACGCTTGCAACTGCGGCGGAAGCTGTTCAGTTTGCGCTCTCCGAGGGAATTGAGTCAGCCGCCAATTCCTTCAACTCAAACAAATCAAATTAACTTTTAAACCAATAAATATAGCGATGAGCAGAAAATACGAAGGCCTAATCGTACTCAACTCCCAAGGCCAAGATGATGGACTTAATGACCTTGTGTCGTCGGTCGCAAAAGAAATGGAAGGTAACGGAGCCAAGATGGATGAGATCCAGCAACTTGGTCGCCGCAAGTTTGCTTACAATGCGCGTCATCTTGATGGTGGTCACTATGTTAACTATATCTTCGAAGCTGAGCCTACCGCTATTGAGAAGATTCAGTCCACACTTAGTTTGAACGACAGCGTCTACCTGCAGCACTATCAGCGCTTGGGTTAAGCTAAATTCATTCAATGAAGATTACGATTTGACCAGGTCCACAATGGCGCTGATCAATTTGGTATTGCCGTTTACCACTCATACTACTTAGTATACGAATCATGGCTAATTTTAACAAAGTAATGCTCATGGGGAATGTTACCCGTGATATCGAGCTTCGCTATACTCCTAAAGGCACAGCCGTGGCTGACATCGGCCTTGCTGTCAATCGCGTGCGCTCTGGTGAAAGCGGTGAGCGTATTGAGGAAACGACTTTCGTCGATGTTACTCTATGGGGGCGCACGGCTGAGGTGGCACAGCAGTATTCTGGCAAAGGGAAGCCACTCTTTATTGAGGGGCGCTTGCAGATGGACAGCTGGGAAGATAAGGCGACTGGTCAAAAGCGCACAAAGCTCAAGGTTGTGGCCGACAATATTCAGCTCATGGGCGCCTCTGGGGGAGGTGGTAACCAATCTCAAGGAGGCAACCCTGCGCCTCAACAGCAGGGGGGCTCACCCGCCCAAGGAGGGGCACCAGTGGATGACAATGATGACATCCCTTTTTAAGGGTTTCTGCACTCGTCACATCGAGATGCCTTTGATCTGACAGCTACGGCTGTCACCAGCTGATTGGCTCCAGTTTTTTTTAACCCATGCGCCTTTATAGCACCAATAGCCCTGACCATCTGGTCGACTTTGGCGAGGCCGTGCTTCGCTCATTGCCTGCGGACAACGGTCTCTACATGCCCGAGCACATTCCTGTGCTAGATGAGGACTTCTGGCAAACATGGCAGTCCATGAATTTTCAAGACATGGCCTATGGCGTGGTCTCGAAGATACTTCAGGGTGCCATCCCCGAGGAAGAGCTTGCCAAAATAGTTAGCGAAGCGCTCAATTTTCCCGCTCCGCTTTCCAGGCTTGATGAGCATCAGTCTGTATTAGAGCTTTTCCACGGACCTACATTGGCGTTCAAGGATTTTGGCGCGCGTTTCATGGCCCGTGTCATGGCCTGGCTGACGCGCGATGACGAGAAAACGCTCACCGTTTTGGTCGCTACATCAGGTGACACAGGTGGGGCTGTCGCATCGGCTTTTCATCATGTTGAAGGTACGCGCGTTATCATACTCTATCCCTCTGGCAAGGTCAGTGGACTTCAAGAAAAACAACTCACTGCATTGGGCGGAAACATAACCGCTCTTGAGATCGATGGCAGTTTTGATGATTGTCAACACATGGTCAAAGCGGCTTTTTTGAACGAAGAAATATCAAAGGCCTGCAATCTGACATCGGCGAATTCGATTAATATCTCACGTCTTATTCCGCAGATGCTCTATTACTTCGAGGCGGCTCGCCAATTTGCTATCGAGGGGAAAAAGCCTCCTGTGTTTGTTATTCCGAGTGGTAACTTTGGCAACCTCACCGCATTGCTTTTTGCCATCAGAATGGGACTACCTGTCGGACATGTGGTGGCTGCGACTAACATCAATGATGTCGTGCCTGAGTACCTGCGTAGCTCGGACTACAAGCCGCGCCCCTCCGCAGCGACCATATCCAACGCCATGGATGTGGGCGCCCCGTCCAATTTCGCTCGCATGCTTGAGCTTTTTGGTAGTGAGTGGCAAGCGATGGCCTCGCAGATCAGTGGATTCGCATTTGATGACAGCCAGACTCAAGGTGCGATCCGCGAGGTGTATGAGAAATATGGCTATGTGATCGACCCCCACGGAGCGGTTGGCTATCTTGCTGGCCAAGCGTGGCTAGAGCAGCACTCGGATGACAGCGTGGTTATCCTTGAGACGGCTCACCCAGCCAAGTTCCCCGAAACTATCACCGAGGAACTTGGCGATGATGTGCTGGAGATCCCTCAGCGCCTGGCTTGTCTGGCGGACGAGCCCAAAGTATCCACACCCATGGCGGCCTCACCGGAGGCACTCATCAGCTGGTTAGCTGATCAATAAGCCCTGATTTCGAAAACCTGATCAGGGATTCCAATCGTCCGTGCGGAAGGGAATCGCGGGTAAGCCCTCCTTATTGTAGAGATTCGCGTTGGCCGGGTTTCCGCGGTAGGCGTAGCGCACTGCGACAGGAGCGGACACCGCAGAAGAGCTCAGCTTCACCGTGCTGCCCTCGATGACTGCATCGGCCCAGTGCCATTTGCGGTCTGCACCACAGATAGCGAAGCTGGCCAGCTTGGCATTGGGAGTGGCAAGAACCGGCTGAAAAGGATCTTTCTTCTTGGCGACCATCAAGCCACTGCCAAGGTGGTCAAAGTGAATGGTTGCGGTGTTACCATCAAGCTTCAGCTCCTTGAAAGTTGGACCTGATACCACGGTGCCCTTCTTGCCGTATACGTCGCGCAGTGCCCACAGAGCGAGGCGCTTGCCGACGTCTTGCTTGTTCTTCGGGTGAATGTCACTGGGGTGACCGATATCGATCGCGGAGGCGATACCGGTGTGGGGCAGTTCCTGGATCCGATCCTGGGCAACACGGATCCGAGCAAAGCCGTCACCACCCTCGGGGTTGGTAGTATGACCCTTAAACTGAGCCAGCTTCACCACGTAAAAGTAAAAGGGAAAATCAGCAGGCTGCTGCCATACTTCACGCCAGCCTTCCACAAGTGCCTTGAGTTTTGGCAGGTAATGAATGCCTTCACCACTATTGGATTCACCTTGATACCAGATCGCACCACGGACTCCGTAGCCAACCAGCGGATGAACCATTGCGTTGTAGATCGAGCAGGGCTCATTGTGATTTTTAGGTCCCGGACCACGTGGGGCGGGTGGGGCACTGCGACCCTCTGAGACGCATTGCTTGACGGTGGTTGCCCATTGACCGGCCTGCTGCGCGAAGCTCGACCAAGCCTTTTTTCCTGAGGGAGTTGTGGTGAGTTGGGCATCGACATTTTTTGACATGGCGGCGAGTTCAGGTTGCTTACGGAACCCAACTGGTGGTGTCCATGGCTCGACTCGGGTGCCGCCCCAGTTGGTGCCGAGCAAACCGATCGGGACGCCACTTTGCTGTTGCAGTTCCCGGCCAAAGTAGTAGCCGACGGCACTAAAATTCGTCACCGCCTTCGGACTGCATGGCTGCCATGAGGAGGCGTGGATCAGGTGCGACTGCGGACTGCCGGCGATGGTATGCCCTTTGACGTCGAACAACCTAATCATCGGATGGTATGCCTGGGAGATTTCCTGCTGCGGGTTGTGGGACTGTTTGACGGACCATTCCATGTTGGACTGTCCCGAGCAAATCCAGACGTCGCCAATGAGGATGTCTTGGTAAGTGATGGTTTCACCGGCCGAGCTGCTGATGGTCATTGGCTGTCCCGTAGTGTTAGCGGTAAGTGGATTGAGCTTCACCTGCCAGCGACCCTTTTTGTCTGCTGTGGCCTTGTGTTCTTGCCCTGCAAAATGAACCGTGATTTCTTTGTCGGGATCATCCCAGCCCCAGACAGGAGCGGCAAGTTCACGCTGGATGACCATGTGGTTGCTGAAGATTTTTGCAGTTGAGAGCTTGGCCTGTAAGTTGGCTGTGAGCAACAGGAGAGTAGTAGCAAAAATTTGGTTAAGTTTGTTCATCAAGAAGTCAGTTTAAGTTATTACGTTGAGGTCGCTAATGACTTGTGTAAAGCACAAGGGTGAGACGGTATATTTCCATCATCAAGATATTCAGTCATCATGTGCGCTTGCGATAACTACGTGGAGTTTTGCCCGTTTCTTTTCTGAAACTGCGGCTAAATGCTTGAGGTGAGGCAAAGCCTGCTTGAGATGCGATCTCTGTGATCGACTTACTCGTAGTTCGCAATAATGCCATGGCATGGTTCATGCGGTAGTTTTTGATGTAAGACCCCAATGGTATTCCAGCAGCTTGTTTAAAAACCACCCGAAGTCTAGATGTGGAGTATTTTGTAGCAGCAGCAATTTCCTCAATGCTTACGGGGCGACCACGCCACTTTGCCATCAGCTGATTCACAGTGTTTAGCAAACTCTCTTCTGTCTCCTTTGCATGATCGGGTTCACTTTGTTGACAAATTTGTTTGAGTGTCAGAATTAGTGAAAGCAAGCTGGCCTGCAGCCTTAATGCTTGGAGCTCCGAGGGTTTATGGTGCCATATTTCCAGCATTTGTTCGAGAAGTATGTCTAGCTCTTTGTTGGTATCAATCACTCGATTTTTGAGTGGCTCGAGGATCGATTGTTCCTCAAGCTCAAAAGTGCAGAACAACCAACAAAGATCATGAGATTGTAGCCCGCTGAAATGGTGAAACTGATAAGGATGTATTAAGATCACCTGTCCAGGTTTGATAGGTGATACTGCATCATCTAGGTGCACTTGACCTTCAGTGCCGAGGTTATAGAGCAAGACAAAGCGGTGATGGGATCGGTTCTGCAAGGCATGCTTTTGGAGAACGTGCTTATTTTTTCGCAGAAAGCAGAGTATGCGCATCGGGCTGCCAAGTGTTGTCTTCCCAGACCCTGCATAATAGTTATCTGGATCCTCTAATTTCAGCAAAGACTCACGCATACACGAAAAATGGCATGAAAACAAAACGTTGAAAAGTCAATAATGTTAAAAAACAAACAATAATGACAAATAATTAACCTTTACGATTAGATCTTGAATCTGATAACTATGCTATTAATTAAACATTAACAATGTGCTCTAATGTACTCAGTTATCAAACCAGCGATCAAGCCTGAATTAGACCAACAATTTTCACCTGCGGTGTTGTGGAACCGTGCTTATCAGGATTCGGTGGCCAATTCTGCGAAAGCTAGAAATGTTGCTATTGCGTTGCTTCGTCCAGATCAGACCAGCACCGTATTCCGTACCGAGATTTTGCCTCTCGGGGGCACTCAAGATGAACGAACTCTGCGTTACCTTGAGCGCATTATCAAATTTCTTCTTTGGCAGCGCGGCTCTTCTACCGTGCGCATCGCTGGGTGTGAGCCCCTCGTTGGCAAGCTAGCATCCATATATTGTGCTGACGGGGCACGAGCATTTGATGCAGAATTTTTTGGTCAAAAGGTCTACCGCAGCACACTGGAAATATCAGCTTGTGCGATGGAAGATATTCCTCAGGAAAATGAGACATCTATGCCCTTGGGGAGGCATCTAGATGGCTACCGTATTGGTTTTGATCTGGGGGGATCAGATCGCAAGTGTGCAGCGCTTATGAATGGCGAGGTGGTGTTCTCCGAGGAGGTAGAGTGGAATCCCTATTTTGAAAACAATCCTGATTACCACATTGAGGGCATTCATGATTCTTTGAAGCGTGCTGCGAGACATCTGCCCCGAGTAGATGCCATTGGAGGTAGCTCGGCGGGCGTTTACGTGAATAACGAAGTCCGTGTCGCATCATTATTCCGTGGATTGAGTGGAGAGGATTTTGAGAACAGAATCAGGCGCGTGTTTTTTGATCTGCAGAAGCGTTGGGGAGATGTTCCTTTCGAAGTAGTAAATGACGGTGAAGTGACCGCTCTTGCGGGCTCCATGTCGATGGGTGAAAACGCAGTCCTAGGTTTGGCCATGGGGACCAGTGAAGCGGTCGGTTACGTTACCCCTGAGGGCAACATCACCGCGATGATCAACGAATTAGCTTTTGCGCCTATTGATTACCGTGAAAATGCTCCAGTGGATGAATGGTCTGGGGACGCTGGAGTTGGAGCTCAGTATTTATCACAGCAGGCTGTGGCTCGATTGGTGCCCGTAGCGGGTATTGAGCTACCCGCAGACATGCCATTTCCAGAGCAGCTCATTGAAGTTCAAAAACTCATGGCCGCGGGAGACGAGCGTGCTGCTAAAATTTACTCCACGATCGGCACTTACCTCGGTTATGCCATTGCCCACTATGCGGACTTTTATGAAATACGAAAGGTGCTCCTGTTAGGACGAGTCACAAGTGGCGAGGGTGGCACCATCATTATCAAGCAGGCCACAACGGTTTTGGAAGAGCTTTTCCCGCAACTTGCCAAACAAATTGAACTAGTGACACCCAATGAGCAGGATAAGCGTCATGGTCAAGCGGTTGCTGCAGCTAGTCTACCTCTGATCGGAACAGAGTGATGTTTGAGCTTTGACAAAATATTGAGAGCAAATGGAAATTATCATTCAGCAAAACGAGCAAGCGGCCAGTGTCGCTGCGGCCAGGGTAATTGCACGTTTGGTGTTCGAAAAGCCCAATTGTGTGCTAGGTCTGGCTACCGGGAGCAGCCCTCTGTCACTGTATGGTGAGCTGATTCGCATGCATCGCAAAGAGGGGCTGGACTTCAGTGCCGTGACTACTTTCAACCTAGACGAGTATGTGGGACTTGAGCGTCAGCACGAACAATCCTACCATAGCTTCATGTGGCAAAACTTGTTCAGCCACATCAACATCAACCCGGAACAAGTTTATATCCCTGACGGCATGACGGCTGATGTGCCGGCAACCTGTGCTGCATACGAGCAGGCTATTTTAGACGCGGGTGGTATTGACCTGCAAGTGTTAGGTATTGGCTCAGATGGCCACATTGGCTTTAACGAGCCAACATCATCTTTCGCTTCTCGCACTCGAATTAAGACCCTAACACAAAAGACGGTTGCCGATAATGCCCGATTTTTTGATGATGATGAGAGCCTAGTGCCACATCATTGCATCACCATGGGCATTGGCACTATCATGCAAGCACGTAGCAATATCATGTTAGCTTTCGGTAATAGCAAGGCAGAGGCGATTGCGGCCATGGTGGAGGGGCCTGTGGCGGCTGTGGTTCCTGCATCTATTTTACAACACCACCCCAATGCTAAGGTGTTTATCGATGAAGCAGCAGCAGCCAAGCTGGCTCTCTCTGACTATTACCGCTGGGTTTACGCGGGTAAGCCAGATTGGCAGAAAGACGCATGAATGATCTCAGCAGGAGGCATTCATAAAACGGCAGCCTGTTCGAATAGCGTTGAGCGAGGCAGATATCTTAGTTAAGAACTGGCATATGCATAATGCCGCCTTTTTTCAAAAGTATGATGTTGATGGATGCTTGGGGGATCTATTTGATCACATGCCTGGCTATCTCTACTTTGTAAAGGATGAGCAGCTGCGCATTGTTGCTCTCAACCAACGTCTGGCAGATGCCATCGAGGTTGAGGATAAGCAGTCGATTTTGGGTATGACGGATTATGATTACTTGCCACCTCATCTGGCGGACACTTACCGGAGGGATGACTTGAAAGTGCTCCGCTCTGGTAAGGCATTGGCCAACAAGGTGGAGCTCGTCAACCGGGGCAAAGGGCTGGTGGACTGGTCAACCACCACCAAGACGCCTCTAATGGACAGTAAGGGCAAGATTCGGGGACTGGTCGGAGTGACCAGACCTTTTGAGACCGGAATCAGCGGGCTGGAGGCGGCGGGCGAGATGGGTCCTGCCATCAGTGCAATGAAGAATCATTATCACGAGACACTATCAGTGAAAGCATTGGCGGACATTTTGCACATGTCCGTGAGTTCTTTTGAGCGCAAGTTTAAGAAGTATTTCAGCATGACACCAAAGCAATATATGAGGCACCTGCGTGTGCAGGTAGCGTGTCATCGTCTGATCCAGACCAATGAAGCGCTCTCAAGGGTCGCGGCGGATTGTGGTTACGCGGACCAGAGTCACTTTAACCGTGAATTTCTCAGGGTCATGAAGGAGACGCCGAGACACTATCGAATGCGCTACAGGGTTTGAATAATACGGTAGATGAGAGCCGATTTTATTCTAAAAAAGGGGCATGATATTCTAGATCGACAGCCCACAGTTAGCTATAATAAACTCATCCATGTCTTGGAAATTACATAACGCAATGTGGCCCGGTTTAGTGGGCAAGGAAGAAGGATCAGACCAGCCGCCGATCAGCTTGGATCGAATGCTGGAGATGACGGTTGCCAGTGAAGTGGGTGGAAAAGGTTTCGACGGTATAGACATGTTCCTGTTTCAGCCTCATCTCGACATTGATGCCGATGAAGCGGAAATTCGTAAGCTGGCTGACAAGATTGCCGGGCATGGCCTCAAAGTAGGTAGCTTTGTGGCACCTGTTTGGGAAGGAACGGTAGGCGGCAGTGCGATGGGGGATGCAGAAACCCGCGGGCGCTTTGTCGATGCGGTGCGCAAGGCATGCCGCTATGGTAAGATTCTTCGTGAACATGGTGTGCGTGAATATGGCTCGATCCGGATTGACTCCGCCACAAGTGTTGAGGAGTGGGCCAAGAATCCTGTAGAAGGAACCAAGCTGATTGCTCAAACCTTTAAAGAAAGCGCTGAAGTGGCAGCGGATTATGACGAAGTGCTCGTCGTTGAGGGTGAGATTTGCTGGGGTGGTATGCACTCTTGGAAAGACATGCTGGATTTACTTGAGCTCGTGGGCCTGCCTGGCCGGGTCGGCTTCCAGGCAGACCTCGCCCACAGTTACCTTTACCTGCTCGGCTACAATGCGCCGGAGCATGCTCTGCTCAAGGATGGCTATTCGGATGACGAGTTTTGGGACGCATACAAGACCATGACGGACAAGCTCAGGCCCTGGACCTATGACTTCCACGTTGCTCAGAATGATGGCACGGTGCACGGCACCGGTGATCATGACAAAACCGGCCGCCACTGCCCGGCGGATGACCCTAATGGTAAGCTCGACATCGTTAAATGCGCATCTTACTGGCTCCTCGATGAGGAGGGCAATCAACGCCCTGAGATCAAGCACCTCTGCTGGGACGGCTGCATGTTCCCTAATGAAATACTGGAGAAGCAAGAAACCTGGAACACCATCCTCGGTGTGATGCAGGATATTAACAAGGCCTACCCCTGAAGCCAGCAGGTGAATAGGGCGTGACGACGTAGGCCAGTAGATCAAAAAGACCAGGGCTCAAGCAGCAACTTCTGCCATTTTACTCAAGCACCACGCGCGCAAGCACGGCTCAGATGCCTACTACGGGCAGATGTAAGCTGAAAAATGTCCAAAGCGGTAGCTCTGGTCGCTTTTTACGCTTTAAAACCCCCTTTTTGGGTGATGCTGGCACCATTTTTCTGTGTGTATTTCTTGTATGATTCGTGCTGGCTTCACAGTATCTTAATCACACATCCTAAAAATTGACTACTTCGAAACCATTCATGAAACGAAATTACATTATTACTCTTTGTTCATCCCTCATCTTTTCATTGTCCAGCAGCGTCGCAAGTGCTCAGGATGCCCCAGCTGATTGGGTCAGCCTTTCAGCTGACACTGGTGAGATCATCATCAACGCCCCTGGCTTTGCGTCTTCCAAGGCGGTTTCCTCGGCCTTTTTTAGCGCGGATGGCAAGAACCACGCGGTTAGAACCAAGGGCAGCAAGCTCATCGGCAAGGTAGAGACCAGCACTGCTAATACGCCCTTTGGTGAAGCCGTGGTCACCCGCGCCACCTACGGTCAAAATGGCTCTCCCTACCAATACACATTGACTCTGAAGCGACTCAAGAATCTACGCGCTTTCACATTGCAGGGTGTTTTCCACAATTTGAGTGATCAAGGCGCAAATCTCAACCACATTGATCTGCTCGACCAGAGCGCGGGCGATATCAAGACGATGGCTACCGGTGATGCAGCTGATTGGTTGGTGACCCCGCTGATGCAGGACACGGATGCGCTTTCCCTCGCTGAGACCGATGGTGGTTTCAACGAGGTGGTACTCATCGCCCACAAGGACGGCCGGAGTGTGCTGGTCGGCCCTGTCGGCCCCGCCGAGGCTCACTGCCGCGTGGAGGTCAGAAACCAGAAACTTAAAGCCTACGCCCAGATGGACCGGGTGCTGGTGCGTGCCGGCGAGAGCCGCCGCTCTGAGGAAATGATCGTCTGCTTTGAGCCCTCCGCTACTGCTACGGATGTTTGGACCCGCTGGGTTGCCGCCACCCACAAGGCGCGCATTCACCGCGGCCCAGTCTACGGCTGGTGCAGCTGGTATGACCTGACCACCAAAATCACCGCGGAGCACGTGCTCAATG
>JBNABE010000019.1:0-20760 GCA_049631945.1 Akkermansiaceae bacterium | reverse complement strand
TGGCTGGCAGTCGGTTATTTTTACAGTATTTACCGCCTGCCTGTTCAGTATCTTTCTGGCTATTCTAGGTCGACTTGGTTTCGGTCAGCGCCTCCCTTTTGGCCCGAGTCTGGCACTTGGTGCGACTTGCTGGATCTTCTGGGGCTGGCAAGCGTGGGGCTGGTACAGCGGCCTTGTGGGGCTGTAGAACATCGAGTTGTTCAATGAGCTTAGATTAACCAAGCGCCTGGACTTCAACTGCTAAGAAACCTCGACGCAAGGAGCGGGGTCTTCGACGGCTAGGAGACGATCTCGGTGCCGACTCCTGAGCGGGTAAAGATCTCAAGCAACAGGGAGTGAGGGGTGCGACCGTCAATAAAGTGGACCTTGCCGACACCGTTATCGAGTGAGTCGAGCGCGGAATTAATCTTGGGTAACATACCGCCTGAGATGGTGCCATTAGAGATGAGCTCATTGGCTTCTGAGCGGTTAATAGAGGGGATCAAGGTATTCTGATCGCTGGGGTCAGACAGAATACCGGGTACGTCCGAGAGGTAAACGAGCTTGGTGGCCTTGAGTGATTTTGCAAGGCAGGCGGCGGCAAGGTCGGCGTTGACGTTGAGGGGTTTGCCGGTTTCTTGCTCGGCGGCAAGTGGTGAGATGACAGGAACGGTCTCGGCGTAAATATGCTGCTGAACGAGCCCAAGCTGGCAGCTAACAGCTTCACCTACGCGACCAATGTCGACCCGCTCGTCGTTGTCATTGGTAGCTTGTATTCTGCGACCTATAAAGACGTCAGTGCCGGGTATGCCATGTGCCTTTCCACCAAATTCACCAATCATATCAACGAGTCCCGGATTGATGGTGTGGGACAGCGTTTGCTCAACAATATTGATCGCCTCTGGGGTGGTGACACGAAAGCCACCGATGAATTTCGCCTCTAGGCCGGCCGCTTGCATTGCTGCAGAGATAGCTTTGCCTCCACCATGGACGATGACGGGATTAATGCCTGCGACTTCAAGAAACACAATGTCACGCATGACCTTGCGAACCAGATTTGGATCCTCCATGGCGGATCCACCCATTTTGATCAAGAAGGTATGGCCGCGGAAGGATTGCAGGTAAGGTAGAGCTTCGATAAGTACGGAAGCTTTATTAATGGTGGCGTCCAAAGACATGTAGTTATGTAAGCAGTTATTTTTAATTTCTGAATGCTAAATTTCAGGAAACGCGACAGCTCGTCCATGCTTCAAGAATGAGATATGGCCTGGCGCTTGAACACATGACATGCCCATACTGTGATAAAGGTAGCCAGAGGCGCTGACAGGCTGAGCCAATGTTTTGACAAGTAGAGCAGGGTTGCGAGAAATATGAACAAAAGAGGAATGATCATGATCGCGGCTAAACTATAAGCAAGGTGGCGCTTGCTGCGTGTTAGCTCGCCAAACCAAAAGCTAAGTAGAGCGACATCGATGAGTAAAATAATAGATGCGAACCATGGAAGTCGTGCGAATGATGCCGAGGTCGCGGTAATGGGGTAATGTTGAGATAGCGAAATGAGATTGGCGATACGGTCTGGGGATAAGGTATTGGTATTGACCGTCCTCTCTCCCACTGCGTGAATGAGCGCCATAGTAGGCGCTTGGCCAAACTGATTGAGATACTCGTTTTTTTCAATTGGGGAAATGAGTTGTTCTGCGGTCAGTGGAGCCATTATTTCTGCAGTATCGTGACTTTTTGGAACCGGTGTGTAGCCATGCTCATCAATGGGTATGATAGGTCCTCTTTTGCCCAAGCGAATATGATTGTTGCAATCCACTTTCAAGTTAGAGGGGTTTACTTTGTGTGCTATCATCAAGGTAAGAAGATCAATGGAGGGTATCAAACCTTGGTCTTGCCAGTAAGCAAGTAGGGG
Source organism: Akkermansiaceae bacterium (assembly GCA_049631945.1). GTDB lineage: Bacteria > Verrucomicrobiota > Verrucomicrobiia > Verrucomicrobiales > Akkermansiaceae > Oceaniferula. The sequence goes on along the minus strand of JBNABE010000019.1, from coordinate 18,866 downwards.
GATTTTTCCTGTTGTTGGCGGAATGCTTTCGACTTCGCTAAATCCAGCAAGTGTATGCTTGCCACTATCAACAGTGAAGGCAACTGGGGTGTGGTTGACCATGGGAAGTTGGCGATAGTTTCCCGTCACCTGCGACATGGAAATAAGGCTGCGTTGCAATATCTCGGGCATGCTTTGCGCTGTAGCCACACGAGTGACTGGCATGGCAACGGCTGAATGTGCAAATAATCCCAATTGGCGACCGAGTCCGAGAGTTTCTAATCCCTGAGCTTGATTCCAGTTCAAGTGGTTTGTTAAGATGACGTCTTTGAATCCGTGCTTATGAAGCGAGGTCAAAATGACAGCATAATCCAATGCTGAGGGTGGAGATTTCTCAAAGATCTTCTCTGGGTCATCGGTGATGTGGATGCTTCTGAGGTGGTTTTTCACCCCCCCTAATTTGTTGAAGCTGCCGATAGTGATGGTGTCTGATTCAGCATCAACCTCGCTGACAAACTGCTCGCCGAATTGATAGCTCATTGCTATCATGACTAATGAGGCATCTAATTGTTTTGCCCAGTTAGTCGTTTTGCTAAGACACCAAACCACCATGCCCACTCCCAGCGAGAGAGTGGCAATAAAGAGCCGAGATTTAAAGGCTTGCGAAGTCAAAGTGTATCGATCTCATCTAGCACGGGCAGCAGGGGTTCTTCAAGATTAGATCCTGAAATGACATCGCGCAAAATCGTAGCAGCTGTAGGTATGTGTTGAAGATACCACTCTTGCTGGGGTTGACGCCCAATTTTGGCGAATGCTCCCATGGCTTGCATCAGCCGTTGAGTCGCGCATTTTTGAAGAATGGGAGCGATAGGCTCCTCTTCGGAAACTTCCTCCCAGAGATCGAGCAGCTTCTGGCGATCCTCTGCTGAGTGGTTCATGTAAGGATCGTAAATGAGTGAAGCTAAATCGTATTCCTGGCGACCGCGGCGCATGCCCTGGAAGTCGATCAACCATGCTTTGCCATCATGGGCGATTATGTTTTGGCTCTGGAAATCACGATGCACCAAGTTACGTGATGAGGCCCCCAGGTCTTTGGCCATCTGGGCAAGTGCTGGGTGTTCAGAGAGCTCGTCAACCACAGCGGGATTCATGCCAAGATATTCATCAGCTAATTGATCGTAGAAATAGTTTTGCTCCCAGCGATACATCGCCTCATCAAAAGGTGGCTGAAACTCGAGGTCTTTAGGCGGACGAGTGTAGAATAATTTGTCGAGCTGTTCGAAAGCGGAGCGGTAGATAGGCTCACGTGTGTCCCAAGGTTCGTCCTTAAGGCTGAGTAAGTCCGTGTCGCCTAGATCTTCGACGAGTGCGACGCGACGCCCTGGATTATCATAAATCACCTCAGGAACATTAAATCCGGCGTTGCTGAGGAAGTTGGACACGGGCAGATAGTTGGCATTGTCCTTGCGGTCCAAGGTATAGTGAATGCCTATATAAGTTGGGTGACCCTCCGGTTTTAGCCGAATAATGGTGCGGCCGGATGCTCCCTTGGTGATGGGCTCCATGATACAACTATGCGTGGGCCCGAGTTTGAGATAATTACGGGCTGCGGTTAGGAGTGTATCAGCTGGCATGTTGCGGATGTAGGAGGTGTGAATGAAGAATCAAGAATTAAAAATAATCAGTCTGTGACGATGACTCCATCATATTGAGCGCCCTCACAGACAGTCGCGCCTGGCCAGACTATCGAATGAATAAGCCTGGCATTGGCTTGAATTCTTGCTCCTGGGCCGATGACGCATGAATCGTAATCGATGTGTGCATCCTTGTCGATCATGGCGTCGGGATGTATGGCATCATTGTGCTGAGGGCGCAGGTGTTGATGTACTGCACGATAAGCGTCAGGGTTGCCAATGTCGAACCAGTCACCCTTGTCGAGTACGACTGCGCCTAGCTGCTGCTGCTCGATGAGCTTTATGAAGGCTGGTACGATTGATGTGACCTGCTGCTCTGGAATGAGCTCAAGTATCTCAGGTTCGATACAGTAAATGCCGGTAAACTGATGGGTGCCTGGAGCATTTCCTAAAATGTTGCGCATATCAGAGACTTGGCATCCGGAAGCTTGCTTGGTGATGTTGACGTTGCAGTTTTGCCCCGATGAACGTAGTGCTAAGGTGGCGATGTTGTTGGAGGCTTGATGGCTTTCGATGAGTTGGCTGATGTCAATGTCGGTGAGGATGTCACCATTGTAGACGAGGAGAGGATCGTCCCCGATAAAAGATCCAATGTTGCGAATGCCACCACCGGTTTCGAGGAGTAATGGCTCATGAAAAAAATGTAACGGAGAGCCGTTGAATTCAGCCTCTGGGTAGGCATCATGCCATGCTTGCGGGATGTGGTGTGTGTTGATTGCAAATTCGTCGATGCCCGCCGCTTGACAGTGGCGCAGAGCGTAATTGACCATTGGCTCATGAAAGATGGGAACCAAAGGCTTGGGCAACACATTGGTGAGCGGTCGTAGACGAGTGCCCATGCCAGCGCCGAGAATGAATGCTTTGTGTATCACTTGATGTTTATTGTAGTGTGAAGGGTGATAAATGATCTGTTCAGAGTCAAGTGGAGGAGTAGCTAGACAGAATCAGACAAGAGGTTGTCCAGTGCTCGCCTGTCTGGGCTGGGCATTGGCAGATCTTCCAGCTGCTCCAGAGAGTGCCAGGCCTCGTATTTGCTGATGTTTGTCTGGTCAGGATGACTTGCGTAGATTCGCAATGTTACCCGGTAGCGTGTGATGGCGTAGTTAGTTTTGAGCGAGAGTGCGAGATCAAGAGTCTCATGGTGCTCACGGCGTGGGAGATGCCACATGCCCTCTCTTCGTTGGCCTTGTTTTTGTAGCTGTAGTAATACTCGTCCATGAGAGTCTTGAGAGAAAACGGCAAACTCATCGACGCGGGTGATTTTCTTGCTTGGTTTCTTTCGGGGCAAGGATGTGGGCTCAGAGCACTGGCAAAACTGGTTTACTGGGCAGTGCTCGCAGTCTGGTGATTGATTCGAGCAATAGCTCTGGCCTAGTTCCATAAGAGCCGAGTTGTGCACGCATGGTTTTTTTGCTGAGAGTAATTCTTGCGCCCAGTGCCAGAGCTGCTTGGAGCCACTTGTCGTGTCCACCCGTTCTTGAAAATCAAACAGGCGTGAAAAGACTCGAGCGACATTGGCATCGACAATAGGCTGTGGCTCATTGTGTGCAAAGGATGCTACTGCCCCTGCTGTGTAGGGGCCTATGCCAGGTAGAGAGCGAATAAGCTCGAAGCTTTTCGGGAAGTGCCCTTGATGGTCACGTGTGATGGCGCGAGCTGCGGCGTGTAGGTTGCGGGCACGGCGGTAGTAGCCGAGCCCTTCCCATGCTTTGAGGATCTCCTGCTCACTGGCTTCTGCCATCGATCGCGGAGTGGGGTAGAGAGCCATGAATCGCCGGTAATGACCTCCAGTTCCGTCTTCATTACTGCCTAATACGGTAGCAATTTGAGTCTGCTGGAGCATGATTTCTGATACCAGAATCGCCCATGGGTCGGTGGTCTCACGCCAAGGGTAGGATTTACCCTCCCTATCGAACCATTTTGCCAAGGTGTTTTGAAATGCGCGCTTGTTATACAGCGGGTGTTTACTGGGACTGGGTTTATTCACCGTGGGCACGCCTGCGAGAAAAAGCTGAAAGTTACTACTTTGAAAGCAGAAAGGGCGAGGTTTAGGTGATATTCTGTCTGCAATTTGGCATGTTCATGCCACGATGCGTGAAAAAAAGCGGGGAAAAATGGCCAATGGGTGTATCCTAAATCCATATGAAAGTGGTATGGATGATTACTAAGTTGCTTGTGATGAGCTTTGTCCTGCTTGCACTGGGCAGTTGTAATAAGGGCGGAGGCGGATCGGGTGCGGGAGGTGGCAGTGGCCGTTCAGCAGCTCCGTGTTGAGGCAGTGGTCGCTGAGGCGTGAGTTCACGCAATTTTAGCAGCCAAGGCATTCGCCCCTTTTTTGATACATGCTGAATGTATAGGCATGATATTTCTATTGTTGTAGAATTAAAGAAATATAATTACTGGATGCTTGCCCAGCGTGTTCATTTGTCACGTCTTTAGGCCCTGGTCAGAGACTTAGTGGGCCGGGGCTACCCAATGCTCTCGGCCCCAAAGTAGGGTGCTAGAGCTTCGGGTATTCTGATGCTGCCATCTGGCTGCTGATATTGCTCAATCAGCGCCACATAGAGGCGGGGCAACGCGGTGCCTGATCCGTTTAGGGTATGGCAGATTTGGTTTTTGCCATCGCTATCCTTGAAGCGTAGGCGCATACGGCGTGCTTGGTAGTCCGCGAAATTGGAACAAGACGACACCTCGAGGAATTTGCCTTGGCCGGGGGACCAGACTTCGATGTCGTAGGTCTTGGTGGCGGAGAAGCCAATATCTCCGGTGCAAAGCTCGATGACTCGATAGTGCAGGCCGAGTTTTTGTAGGATCGCCTCAGCGTGACCTGTGAGTTCCTCCAGCCCTTCGGTTGATTTCTCAGGTTCAACAATCTGCACGAGCTCGACCTTATCAAACTGGTGCATGCGGATAATGCCGCGGTTGTCGCGCCCAGCACTGCCAGCCTCACGCCGAAAGCAGGGGGTGTAGGCGGTCAGTTTGACTGGTAGCTGGTCACTGGTAAGTAGGGTGTCACGATAGAGGTTCGTAACAGGCACCTCTGCGGTGGGGGCAAGGAACAAGGCGTTGTTCTCAATGCCATACATGTCGTCTTCGAATTTTGGTAATTGTCCAGTGCCCTCCATGCATTCGCGCTTGATGATGTGGGGCACGTTAACCTCCTCATAGCCATGCTCTTGACTCTGGGTATCGAGTAAGAATTGTATCAAGGCCCGCTCGAGTCGCGCTCCTTGACCTCGGTAGACAACATAGCCAGATCCTGTAATACGAGTACCATCCTCAAAGCTTATTAGGCTGTGCTTCTCAGCAAGGGCGACGTGATCGAGTGGTTCGGCAATGTCGGGTTTTTGTCCCCAGACACGTAGTTCTGGATTTGCATCCTCGTTGGCACCCACGGGGCAATCGTCATGAGGCACGTTCGGAATACTCATCAGTAGCTCGCTTTGGCGGTCTGCTGCTTTTTCGGTCTCTATATCGAGCTCGGCAATCTGCTCGCCTAGCACGCGGACTTGCTCTTTGATTGCTTCTGCCTCATCTGCTTTGCCTTGCCCCATGAGAGCTCCGATCTGCTTGGAGAGCTGCTTGCGCTGGGATTGAAAGCCTTGCTTGTCAGTTTCACCTTTACGGCGTGTCTCGTCGCATGCGAGCACTTCGTCAATAAGTAGGTGGGCCTCACCTCCTCGTGTGCTGAGGCGGTGTTTGATGGCGTCGGCGTTTTCGCGGATGGCTTTGATGTCAAGCATGGCGCTGGATTGATAGCTGGTTTTTGGGTTTTTTGAACCGAGAAATTCACCAAAGAGGTGAAATTTTATCTCATTTGGTATTTGGCGTAGGCGACGGGAAATCTAAAGTAATGTTGATGTCAGCAAAAAGAGTAGGGTGGGCGACGCTGTGCGCCAGTTTAGCAAAGATGATTTTGCAAAGCCGCAAGCTGCGGCGAAAGGTTCTGATGCAGCTGACCATTGTTTTGGTTTTGGTCGTCGCTATAGGTGCTTGGCCACTTGCTTCTTGGTTGGCGAGTAATGTTTGGTTGTTTTTGATCTGGTGGGGCGCATGTATGTTCTATGGCCTCATGGTGATCCTGCTCTCACTTTATGATATGCTCTCTGTGTTCAAAGAGGTGAGAGAGGCAGATGACGACTAAGTTTATCGAAGCTCTGATTTTGTGAGCTACAGCGCGACGGCCTACTCGACATGCTGTGTCGTTTCGGAAGCGGGACTCTCTTGACTTGGCTGGCTCGGGCGACTGTTGCGTGTGGCAGGCTTGGCAATGATTTCGACGTAGACAGCTTCGTTGCCTTGTTCGCATATTTCACCAACAGCTTTGGATAAAGCGGAGAGGTGGTATTCCCTTGCTGCAGCTGAATCTGGACCGACTTTGCAATCAAAGTCCCAAAAATCGACACCATCAGGGAGTTTCTTACGGCGCTCACGCTTGATGTATTTGCTCAGCTCTGCACGAACTGAGTCGACCAGGCGAGCAGGTTTGATCTTTGGGTGCGTCAGTGGAAATGTTTTTTTCATGAGGGGGGTGAGTTCACACAAGGCTATGCCTCGCGGCCACAGCACTTTTTGTATTTTTTGCCAGATCCGCACGGGCAGTTGTCGTTGCGGTTTACTTTGACAGTAGGTCTGCGAGTTGGCAGATTGATTTTGATTTGCTTTCCATCATCAGCAGGAGTCATTGCCAGATTACTGGTGTTACCTGTTTGAGCGATGTTGGCCTGCGATATGCCACCTGCCGCACCCGTGACTTGTGGGTTCGCATTGGCGTCGCTGGTGAGCTGCTGCGGCAGACTTCGCATGAAGTTCTCAAATTGCTCGAGGTTGGTAGTAGAGCGGAACAGGTTGTTGAGGGTTTCGTTCTCAATACTCGCCATGAGGACTTCAAAGAGTGAGTATGCCTCGTTTTTGTATTCCACTAGTGGATCTTTCTGACCCTGAGCGCGTAGGTGCACACCTTCACGCAATGCATCCATGTTGTAGAGGTGCTCTTGCCACAGCTTATCAATGCCCGTGAGGATGATGTGACGCTCGAGCATGTCGAGCATCTCTGGGTTCTCCTGCTGCATCTTGAGCTGGTAGGCTTGCTTGACTTTGCTGACGAGGAATTCGGCATTGCCCTCGGTGTCGCGGTCATGGAAGCCACTATCCTCGATGGTAAGCTGAATGGGGAAGGTGGCATTGACCCAGCTGAGTAGCTCGGCGTAATCGGGAGCTCCTTCATCACGCTCCTCAAGATAGCCGTGCACAGCATCTGGGATGGCTTTTTCAATCACTTCATCGATGAGCTCGCGCGGGTTCTCAGAGTTGATGACTTCGTTGCGGTAGCCGTAGACGACTTCTCGTTGCTTGTTCATCACGTCGTCAAAATCCAGAACACGCTTGCGCCATGAATAGTTGCGCTGTTCGACACGTTTTTGTGCTGTTTCTACAGAGCGGTTGAGCCACTTGTGTTCAAGAGCTTCTCCGTCCTCCATGCCGAAGCGCTCCATCATGTTGGTCATGCGCTCCGCAGCAGCGAAGTTACGCATCAGGTCGTCTTCAAATGAGATGAAGAACTGAGACATGCCTGGGTCTCCCTGACGTGAGCACCGGCCTCGAAGCTGGCGGTCGATGCGGCGTGACTCATAGCGCTCAGTTGCAATGACAAAGAGTCCTCCAGCTTCAGCAACACCGGGAGCCAGTTTGATGTCTGTGCCTCGACCTGCCATGTTGGTGGAGACCGTGACGGCTCCTTTTTGACCGGCGTTGGCAACGATCTCAGCTTCTTGGCGGTGATACTTAGCGTTAAGGATGTTACATGGGATTTTGGCGCGTTTGAGCATTTTGCCAACCAGCTCGGAGGCGTCGACAGATGCGGTTCCAACCAAGACAGGCTGACCACGATCATGTGCTTCCTGGATTTTAGTGACCACCGCGTTGTATTTCTCCCTGCGGGTTTTGAATACCTGATCGTTATGATCGATGCGGATGTTGGGCACGTTGGTAGGAATGGGCAGGACGTCGAGCTTGTAGATGTCGTGGAATTCTGCAGCCTCGGTCTCAGCCGTTCCAGTCATGCCTGCTAGTTTTTGATACAGACGGAAATAGTTTTGAATGGTGATGGTAGCGTAGGTTTGTGTTTCCTCCTCAACCTCGACACCCTCTTTAGCTTCGACAGCTTGGTGTAGGCCGTCTGACCAGCGCCGCCCGGGCATCTCACGCCCAGTGTTCTCATCAACGATGATCACTTTGTTGTCGGTGACGACGTATTCGACGTCTTTTTCATAGAGACAATATGCTTTTAGTAGCTGAGAGATCGAGTGCATCTTCTCCCCTTGTGTGTCGAGACGTTCTTGTAGCGCTTGCTTACGACTAGCACGCTCTGATTCCTCCATGGAAAGGTCGGCATCGATCTCGCCGTATGCGGTGCCGAGATCAGGAAGAACAAATGCCTCGGGGTCATCTGGGGAGAGGTATTCACGGCCCATTTCCATGAGGTCAGCATCGTGAGCCTTCTCATCGATGGTGTAGTAGAGCTCTTCCTTGATAGCGTAGAGGTCACGCTTCTGAGCGTCCTGATACATGGAAAGCTCGGTTTTTTCTATTAGGCGGCGGGTGTCGGGCTCCTCCATGAAGCGCATGAGTTGGCGGTTGCGCGGGTTGCCGAGTTTGATTTTGAAAAGAGCGCGACCCGCACCGACTTCGTCCTCTGCTTTGAGACATTCTTTAACTTCGCCTGCCAGTTCGTTACAGAGTGCATTCTGCCTTTTGACGAGTTGCTCGATGAGTGGGCGGTAGCGGCCGTATTGCTCAATATTAGACACAGTCGATGGCCCGGAGATAATGAGTGGCGTGCGCGCCTCGTCGATCAAGATAGAGTCGACCTCGTCAATGATAGCAAAGTAATGCCCGCGCTGGACTTGCTCTTCTTTGGAGGATGACATGCCGTTGTCCCGTAAATAGTCGAAACCGAATTCGGCATTGGTGCCGTAGGTGATATCGCACTGGTATTGCTCGCGTCGAAGTTGCGATGCTTGTTGGTTTTGGATGCAGCCAACAGTGAGTCCGAGGTATTTGAATACGGCTCCCATCCATTCGGAGTCACGCTTGGCAAGATAGTCATTCACTGTAACTACGTGCACTCCCATGCCAGTTAGGCCGTTGAGGAAAACAGGTAGGGTTGCGACGAGGGTTTTTCCTTCTCCAGTTTGCATCTCTGCGATCATGCCGCGGTGTAGAGCAATGCCTCCAATGAGCTGCACGTCAAAGTGGACCATTTCCCACGCGACTGGCTGGTCACAAACTTGAATGGTCTGGCCGCAGAGACGACGGGCCGCGTTCTTCATCGCTGCAAATGCCTCTGGCATGATTTGGTTGAGATACTTGGCCCGAGCCGCATCAAAAAGATCTTCCTCAACCGCACGGAAGGCGGCTTTGGCATCCTCGATGCTTTCGATTTGTGGTGCTGCAGTGGGTAATGAAGGAAACTCCTCACGCAGGGCATCAAGGCGCTGATTGAGAGCGATAGCCACTTCTTCGAGGCCACTCTCGTCCATAAGCTGAAGTTGGCGAACGGTGGCTGTTTCTAAAGGTAAATAGCGGTGCAGGTGTTCTTGCCACGTTTTGACTTTGGCAAGTAGCTCATCATGAGAATTAGCCTGGTAGCCTTCCTCAATGCGGTTGATATTAGCAACGACAGGGCCAAGGCGCTTCACTTCGCGCTGGTTCTTGTTGCCGACTATTTTCTGAAGGGTCCACTTGAGCATAGAGATAGGTGCGCGGGATTTGTTGTCCGCGCGGGGGGATTCCATACACCTACCGAGCCCCTATGGCAAGGGAATGAATGCTGAATCCATCGATGATTGGCCAAGATCAAGCTGGGGCAATTGTTGTCGCCGTCTAGCTGACCTGCAGAATGTGTTACCTTGTTTTGATTTGAGCTAAGGTATCTGGATTTGTTTGGAGGTGATTGGTCAGTGAGCGGATCGCTTCGAGAGTGGCGCGCGAGATGTGGTGCTCCATGCCTTCGACATCTCGGTAGATGGTGTCTTTGTCGATATCAAAGAGTTCGAGGAAGCGGGTCAGCGTCTGGTGGCGGTCGATGATGGCGCGAGCAATACGCATGCCCTCTTCAGTGAGGGTTGTGCCGCGGTATTTGACATGGGTAACGAGGCCCTCGGCGTCCAGTTTCTGAAGCATGTTGGTGACACTGGCTTGGGAGATCTCAAGACGCTTGGAGATATCGATGGCGCGGGCGTAGCCTTTTTCCTCGATCAGATGGAGGATTTGCTCGAGGTAGTCATCGCGGGCGGTAGAGCCGCTGGTGCGGTGACGGGTGCTGGAGGCGTCAGGCATGAAGTGAGAGAAAAGATTCAAGTGGCAAGAGTCAAGGAGCAAGAGATCAAGTAAGGAGTTGGCAGTGAGAATTTTTGTAGCTAAAATCCATGAGTATGAACCAGTTCATGGGGAACAAATCCGCTTTGTTAGGAGCAAAAGGCATTGATCTTAGTGGAATTATGCTCGTTGCGGCGAACCTCATACCCCTGGCGGGGGTGCTTGCCTGGGACTGGAGTGTTTTTCACGTGGTTGTGATCTACTGGCTTGAAAACGTCCTGCTCGGGGCGATCAATGTGATCAAGATGATCACCTGCTCGCCGGATCCGAAGCAGATCGATTTCGAGGGCAAGTTGAGGCAGCGTATCGGCCAAAAGCAGGGAAAACTTGACGAAGATAAGAAGCGCAAGGTCGCGGCAATGAAGGAGGGGCTCGAGACCAACCAGGGTAAGCTGCTGGCCCTGCATCACGCCTCCAAGCTCTTCTTTATTCCTTTCTTCACCTTTCATTACGGGTTTTTCTGCCTCATACATGGTGTGTTTGTTTTCGCACTTCTGGGCAAGGGTGAGCCCGGAGGGGGTGCAATAGGATTTTCCACCTCTATTTTAGATGAGGGCGCAGAGTTGCTGGAGCGTGCCGTTCAGGTTGGCGGTTTCTGGGCTGTACTAGGCCTGCTGGTCAGTCACTTATTTTCCTTTGTTGTCAATTACCTAGGTAAGGGGGAATTCCGAAGAACGGCAGCACCCATCCTGATGATTGCTCCTTATGCGAGAATCATCGTGCTCCATATCGCGATTCTGGCTGGTGCCTTTGCCGTGGTGATCCTTGGTAGTCCGGTCTATTTGTTGGTGATTCTGATTGTGGGTAAGATCATGCTCGATCTTAAATTTCACAACCGCGCCCACAAGAAGCTGGAGGTAGCGCAAGCTTCTATGCGCCAAGATTAGCGCGAGCTATTCGGTCCGCACCTAGTCCGAGAAGAAACGTATATCCATCCTTGTCTTGCCTTTTTTGGGAGGGAAGATCAGCACCATCTCACGGTTGCTGGCATGGCTGAAGAGACGAGTGCCCCCGAGAACTTTGCCTTTACTCGTTCGCACCACAAAGGGGGTGAATTCTCCGGCTTGAGACAATCTGAGTTTGTAGACTTTTGGTTGACCTGGCTTGACGAGGAAGCGCTTTTTGTTGAAGTCAATGACCAATGGATTACTCACAAAATTGATGAAGCGATAGCTGCTATCTGGGAAAACACTCTCTGAGTCATCGATGCCGTATAGCTTGAGAGGAAGTTGGCCTTCTTGCACGGAGCCGTTGAGGCCGACGAAATAGAGCATCTTTTGCGTGTTGGCAACGAGTGATGCCTTGCCCACTAAGCGATAAGGCTGCTCGGGGTCGTCATGCTCGATGAATAACTCAAGTGCCTCCGCTTCAGAGAGAGGGTAAGGATCTGATCTTCTGCTATTTTTCCATATGATCTCGATGAACTTTGTGCCGTTGCGGTAGTAGAGATTCTCATAAGGAATTTCAGAGAGCGCGATCGCGGTAAATGCCTTGCCTTTGTAGGGTTTGGGCTGGTCGCCACCAGCCCCTTCTTGGGCATAGCATAGGTCACCAGAAATAAAGCATGCAAGGGCGGTCAGCCGTACGATAAATTGTAATGATATCATGAGGGTGAACTTATACTTCGCTCTGATCGAGCCATCTGAAGCTCTGGATTTCAAACTTTCTGCCGTAGGTTTGATTGATGGCGTTGAGTGTAGGTGTCTCGGAATCATCATCCCATGGATCGTCAGTGTCAGGATCCACATATTCAGGCAGCCGCTGCACGATTGCTTCGCAAGTAGCTTGAGCAATGATGTTGTCATCAGAGTCCCTGACCTCACCATAGGCACGAATGCGGAAGGTGTCGGATCGAGCGCTGAGTCTGGGAGCAAGTGGTAACAGGATGTTGGCTTGGTTGATTTCCATGGGGATACCGGTGGCATTGTTTCGGCTGCCAATATATGCGCCGCTGGCAAAGGGAAAAAGGTCGGAGTAATTAGCGTAGTTGGGAATGACGCCAGAAGTTCCGGCCCTGATGCCAGTGGTCTGATTACCATTGATGCCAGCCTGCTCAATAGCCTCCTGAACAGCGCCGTGATAAGATCTGAGGTCGGTGCTGACGCCAATGCGTCGATTGACAAAGTCAGATAAGCTCATGAAGGGGCCTCGGGCTTTCACTTGATTGACTATTTCGACCGCAAGGCCGGTATCGTCGGTAAAGTCATTGGGTGTGCCGCTGTCATTCCAAATCTGAGCATCGGTGAGTCGAGAGAATTTTTCCCAACCATTATTGGAGCTGGTATTGGATGTAGTGTTTGCGAGCGGGAACGGAGTGCCTGTTCCGGTATCATTGGTGCCTTGAATCGATTCAAGGGCGAGAGTCTTGTTACCTTGCAAAAAGGCTGCCCAGGCTTTCACGGAGGTGGAATTCACATTGAAAGCACCTTTGATAAGACTGTAGGCCCCAACTTTTTTGTAGCCATCTTGATTGGTGTTGCTTGGGGCAAGCTCTGTGACGATATCGGCTGGTGTTTTACTCGAAGGGACATGAGGCTCTAGTGCCGGGTTTGCTTTTGCGTCTTTATGGCTGGTTCCCGTGACACCGTAAAAATCGTCCAAGGTGGCTTTTAGTGTTCCCGAGGAAGCGTATCCCCCTGCGCCAATCGTAAACTCGGGCGCAATACCTGAGAAATAATACCCGTCAAACAAAGCGTCATTTACCTGCCATGACACATCATTCTTGGTCACTTGATACCAGTTAAGAACCCATGCCCCACTATTATGATAAATGGAGTCCTGCGGAGTATAGGGAGGCTTCCAAGAGTTACCTATAGCATGGGTAGGTTCAAATAATCCAGTGCCAATGTTGGCACCTGAGAGCTGCACTAATGAGTGCAGAGGTGCCTTGGGAATATCAATCAGCGGAAATTTGGTGTCGCCCTCAGCCAAGGAATAACTCTTGCCGTAGAAACCATTGTCACCACTCCCGAAAGCATCAATATCGATTCCGACCTGATTCATCAGGTTATTGATCCCATTGGAATTTACTGTTTTAACTACGATGTTGAGGGGTGCACGCGCAAAGCGTTCCCACTGAGTCCTGAGCATGGGTGTAGCATTCAGGTGAGAGAATGCTTCCATCTTGGTGTCGGCTTCAATGTAGTCAGTGGGCATGGTCAGCATGGAGAGAATTCCAAAAGATTTCTTGGTGGCTCCAAGCTCGCTAAAGTTATAACTAACACTGTATCCACGCTGACCAACATCCAGGTTGACGCTATATTGCCCGCCTCCAAGGTTGAGACGATACTCTTGAGCAGACACATTATTTCCATAGCTTTCCTCAGAAATAAGGTCTTCGGGATTTGAGCTTACGGGGGGCACGTTTGTCTCGATAATATTGACAATAGCTGATCCAGCCTGACTTGCGATGTTAAAGACAATCTGAATCTGGCTATTACCATCAATGACAGGCTCTGGGGCTGCCCCATCAGTACCCGGAATAGTGTCCCAGACTTGGGGGTTGGTCACCCACCATCGAGTGTCTGGTCTTTTCTCATTCGGAAATTTATCAAAGAAGATACCTGAGTCAGTGGCATTATAATTGATGCCAGGCAAAAGCTCATCATGGAGCACGTTGGCATTGCTGCTTCTGGATCCTTCGTTGGGCGGTGAATAGATCATCACTTCACCCGGCTCCATGCTGAGACCATTAATCAGATAGCTAAGATGCCCATTTTCACCTGATTTATTTTTTGCATAATCTACAAAATAGGTGTCTGATCCAGCACCGTTGCCCCAACCACTCGGAATTCCGTGTAAAGTTTGAACACCATTAGCATCAGTGACACGAAACCTGACACCTCCAGCAAAACCATGTTCGAGGGTGACGGCAAATTTGTCTGCTGTGATTTTAGTATTATAGGGGTTCCACACGATAAAGAATGGATCGACTACCATTTTGAGCTGGTTTCCTGAATACACCAAGCTGTAGATGGCATTCACCCCAAGCAGCACCGGTGCGTAGTTGGCGCGCATTGGCCGGTAACAATAGTAATTGCGTGCTGAATTGGTCTCCCAATTATTAACATTTGACTTGATGGGGCCATATTTCCAATTCATCCACTGATTGTCCGCGTGGATATCAACGAGGTCCTCGATTATTTCCACACCGTTTGAGTCATAAGTTCTGTTGGGGAAATAAGGGCGAGTACTGAGGGCATGACCAGTTCCTGAGGTTTTTAATCGTTTATAAAGATTGGCATAATCCCTCAACAGCCACCAGCTTGGACCTCGGACGGTGGTTAGTGGTTGGGTGATGTCATCGGAGAAAAAGTTGCCAGCACTGGGGGTTCCGGCGCCTGAATCCGGACCATAATCCCTGAACAGGTGGCGGGCGTAGAGTGAGGTGCCAGGCATTAGGTAAGGGCTGGAGTTTAAGTCCCCATTACCTACGAACTCGGTGGTCTGCTGGTTGAAGATGGTCGCGTTTTCTGACTCCGCAGCACCATCCATCTCAAATGCCAGTGAGAGGTCGCGACGCAGGCCGCCCTTCTTCACATCAGCCATTACACCGCGCACGTTCATCGCCATGTCGTGGCGGTTTGTCTCAAGCCAAGTAGCGTGATCGGTGGTATTACCCATCACTAGCGGCATGTCGGATGGACTGAATGCTTTTTGAAGCTTATCCACGTAGCCACTACCTTTTTCCAGAGGGTAAGTAACCCCACTACTAAAAGGACCATCAAATACTGCGTGGTCTGGGCCCGGGGAGGCTGACAGTCGTGCAGCTTGTTTGCGGTCAGCATCAGCATAGCTACCCTCGTTCCATGCCAAATCGACTTTGACTCCCTGATCCTCTACCCAGTAGGCGTAATACGAGCTGTTTCCAGCTGTCGCTGCGGCGACCTCAACCTTGGGGACCTTGACGGTTGAGGCTTCATCGACTCCCTCGAAAATTGCGATATCATCGGCTGCGGATAAGCTCCGAGCATCTCCGAGTGTGTCCAGCTGGTCTTGCTCACCGGATACCAGCCAGCGCATAAAGGTTTTGTTGTCAGGGTCGGCTGGGCTGTAGCCACCGGTGTTCCAGACACCGAGCCAGTGCTTCTTGCCGTCTTGCGCTGGTGTGCCGGTGGCGTAAGGGTTGTCAGCAGATCCTAGGATTGATGCTGTGGCTGTTACTCGCTGGTCGGGCCCGGCTGCTTTTTGCAGCTCACCGAGGGCTATCATCAGTGCCATCCGTGCATTGGCACGTGCTGTTCTGTCCGCCTCGTTGGCACCACCACCGGAGCTGCGCTGTTCAATGGTGGACAGGCTGAGCATGCCGACGGCGATAAGTGTCATCAGCACCATCATGCTGACCGTGGCTACTAAGGCAAAACCAGACGAGGCATGGGTGTTCAATTGGTGAGGCCGGCTTCTAGTTATCATTGTTTGTTGGCTATAAGTTGTCTTGTGGTGAAGCCGCACTGCGCTTCATCATTACTACGTTCAGTAATAATAGTTTGTAATAGGGAGGCGGGAATGAATTAAAATGCTACGAATGATGAATAAACCCGATCTTACTGAGGCGGATTTTTCATGTGATTTTTGCTATAGCAGAGGTGTTTTGGAGTGAATACTTAATACATACACCAAATTCAGCATCTTCGCCACCCCCCTTTTGGGTGGTTTTCTTGATTGGGGTCTAGTTTGCAATGCTGTTTATTGGTTTTTTGCGATGAACCAATCCGCCTCATTTGAGGGCGTGGTGACAAAGCCTAGTAAGCTATGGGTAAAAATGCAGTATGTGCTTCTGCCTCAGGTTAATGCGTGATTGCGAATCTGTCTGCAGATTGCGGTAATATAGTCCATGAGTTCATTGAACTACATTGCCGATCGTGGTGCTATGACTACAATCCACCACCTAATAGTCGATATGCGCCTGTCGCGGTGGTGTGACGCTGCAGAAATGCAGTCAATGGCGGCATCTTTCCGCTGTCCCATGCACTCAGGCAGTTTTCTTTTTTGCAATTTTTAGCATTCTTTGTTGTGAAAGCTTGTGTAATTTAGCAGGCTTTCAAGGCTATTTGTTGACACAGCAAACATAAGATATGTCGGATTCGAAGGAAGAGCGCTATAAAATCATCAAGCTTCTGAGCAAGGATGCGGCGGGAGGGATGTATCTGGCAGAAGATACCATGCTAGGTCGCAAGGTGGTGTATCGTCATATGGAAGCGGATGTAAAGGAGCAACAGTCAGCTGACAGGGCGGCGGAAATGGCAAGCTACGCTGGCAAGCTCTGTGCCTTTCAGCATCCTAACATTATCACGATCTATGATGTTCCTATTGATGAGAGTGGATTTTCGCTGGTGACGCAATATGTGGAAGGGGAAACGCTGGCTGAGAGATTGACGCAAGGGCCTTTGCGAGAGTTCGGTGCTTATTGTATGGCAGCTGATCTGCTAGAAGCCCTACATGCAGCGCATGATGCCGGCGTCTATCACGGAGCGCTTCACACGGGTTCGATCAAACGGCTTGCTCGGGCAACCGGTGGTTTTCGTTATCTCATCCTGGACTTAGGGCTCAATACCCTGGCGACCATGGTGAAGGGGCAAGATATTCATATTGCCGACCCCGTGTTATTAGCACCCGAGCTTCAAGCTGATGATATCGAGCCAGATGAGAGCGCCGATTTATTCATGCTTGGGCAGCTCTGTTACACGGCAATTGCTGGTGGCCATCCTTTCTCGGGCAGGTCTGACGAAGATTGTGCAGCAGCTCATCTTGCAGGTCAGCTACCACCAGTCACAGATTATGTGCCTGATATGAATCCAGATTTTGCAGCCTGGGTGATGAAGA
Organism: Akkermansiaceae bacterium; assembly: GCA_049631945.1. GTDB lineage: Bacteria > Verrucomicrobiota > Verrucomicrobiia > Verrucomicrobiales > Akkermansiaceae > Oceaniferula. The sequence goes on along the minus strand of JBNABE010000019.1, from coordinate 1,992 downwards.
TGTGCGCTGGAAACCGTGAAGACCGGCCATTATCGATTGACGAGGCCACCCAAGCTCTACATGCATTTAAAGTGTACGATCCCGATGCCAAGTCTGCCACATCGAGTGTGCCTGTGGCGACTGTTCCCATGGCGACCATTCCATCAACTACGGAAACAGTGCCAATGGCAAAGGTCACACCAGTGGCCCCAGTAGTGCCAGTAGCGGTGGCAACCGTGCCGATGGCCGTACCCGTTGACCAGAGTCAAAAGGTGCCAGTAGCTGTACCCACTGCACAGCAATCTGCGCCGATGGCGACGGTGAGGCAGGCTCCACTTGGAGCCACGGGGCCACAATCAAGCCTGAACATAAGTGGAATGGGCACGACAGGTGAAGTTGCTGACTTTTCTGCAACTCAGGCGCCATCTAACCAGAAAATTTACATCGTCATTGGTGCTCTGGTAACTCTTATCGCTGTTGGTGTTGGGCTTAAGTTTTTGTTGCCCTCTAATGATAAGGCTGAGGAGAAAACAGAGCTCGTAGTCATTGATCCAAATGTCAAAGCATACCTGCATGATGTCGAGCTTGTTGGTCAAAAGGGCAACACAGGCTTGGTCAATCTTGATGGAGAAAACACCCTTGATTGGATGGTTCTGAGTGGAGCTACTACAAGTGGTAAGAAAGACCAACAGGCAGGCAAGCCGTACCGTATCAACGTCACGACGCAGGGGCGTTATCAGGAAGTCGAGAAGAAGGGTATGCCAGTGTTTTTCGAGGTGAAAGGGAATGAATATACTCCGAATGTCGGCACATCTAACAAATTGGGGGCTAAGGCTGGCAACGGCTGGAATGTATTGATGAGGTTGCCCAAGAATCACAAGGGTTCAATGCTGGTAAATCTCTACATGCTTCAAGAGTGGTGCGGCTTCGATGTTGAGATTAACCTAGGTAATGAGGATGTGGTTGATCTGGTTGTACCCGCACTTGATGCTGGTGTGACACATATACCGATTGAAATACCAAATGCCAAAGGTGGTAATTTTTACAACATCAAGATTACGGCATCCAAAGACACGACGGGGGACTTTGCTATGGGACTCTGCGCAGTGCACGTTGAGAAGAGGTAAATCACCCGAGGGTGGATTGATTTTAAGTGTGGCTACCACGCTGCAGTAGACGGTGAAAGTTGGCCAAAGAAGATCCGAACTTTTAGTCCGAGTCAGGCTACTAATAACGCAAGGCTATGGATTTCGCGCTAAAACGCTACAAAGCAAATGCGCCAAGCTGAATGCTGATTGCTGATTGCTAGCAAGTGAACGCCAGCTGCTTGGCCCCTTGGGGCTGCTCCTAGCTGTCGATCAGGCTGTAGTCAGGCGCCCAGTCGGGAATGCCTTTTTCCTTGAGCTGGGCGCGGTAGCGTTTCTGCATATGATACTCGCCTGGCTCAACCCACGGCAGGTCCTCATTTTGGAGATAGGGGGTGAGGGTATCCCACCAGCTGTCGTAGGCGGTGCTCATTTCCTTGACCACCTTGGGGTGTTTGTCAGCGACATTGTTTTTCTGGCCGGGGTCCGCGGAGATGTCGTAGAGCTCGGTGTTATTGACCAGGCGCCAGCGCTGGCTACGCACGGCACAGCCGGTGTATTTCTGCTCCTCGCGGCTGGTTTTGTTCCAGCGGCCGTCGTTCCAGCGGGCGCGGTGGACAAAGAGTGTGCGGTCTTCCCACTGGGCACTGGCTTCTTGAGGGTTTTCCAGCAGGGGCAAGAGCGAGCGACCCCGTGGCGGCATGGTGCTCTCTGGCACTGGAACTCCGGCGAGTTCACAGAAGGTGCGGTAAAGATCGAGGTGGCGCGTGAGTGCTGGGATGTCGACGCCTTCCGCTGTCTTGCCCTTCCAGTACCAGAATGAGGGCACCCGTGTGCCGCCCTCATCTGGTGAATTCTTACGCCCTTTCATGCCGGCGTTGTGCGGATCATACTTCTTGCCCTTGACCTGGAAGCCACCCATCGACAT
>JBNABE010000018.1:0-21491 GCA_049631945.1 Akkermansiaceae bacterium | reverse complement strand
ATGTGGTCAGAAATAAAAAGCCTCAAGGTGTCTCGGTTCTTGCTCAAATATGCCAACAGGTCTTGTCTCCAGCTGGCGCCTTCTTTGTAGGCAGCCTCGGCGGCGTAATATGCTAGGCAATTAATTTCTGGAAGTGTATGGCCGCGGGCTGAGCAAAACTTTCGACGTAGCGAGTCATCCTTGATGACGGCAAATGCATATCCTAGTCCAGCGATGTTATAGGTTTTGCTGGGTGAGAGTAATGTGATGACCCGACTTTGCAGTTCATCTGGAAGACTTGCCGCACATACATGAGGCGTTTCTTCCTCGTTGAGGATAAGGTCACAATGAATCTCATCAGAAACTAAAATCATATCGTGGCGCTGGCAGAAATCGGCAAGCTTGTGAATTTCCTCTGATGAAAAAACGCGCCCGAGGGGGTTTTGTGGATTACTAAGAAGAAATATTTTGGTGCTTGCGGTGACGGCGGCTTCCATGGCCTGCCAATCAAAACCCCAGCGACCATCAACTAGGATGTGGGGGACCGATATTAAGTCCATTCCAGCATCTTGATGGATGGAGAGGAAAGGGGGGTAGATGGGGGTGCAGGTCATTACGGCATCTCCTGCCGAGCCGAATGCACGAGCGGCGATCGATAATGCGGGAACCAAGCCGCCAAGATGAACGATGTCGGTTTGCTCTACTTGTATTTGATGCCTATTCTGCATGTAATAGTCAATCGCTTCCATCAGCCCGGTATGAGCTTGGGCATACCCCATTACTCCGTGGGTAATGCGCTGACGAAGGGCTTCCAAAACGCATGGGGGTGACATAAAATCCATGTCAGCAACCCAGTAAGGGTCGAGCTCGGGGAATCTATCCCATTTGATCGAGCCTGAGCCTCTACGGGATATGATTTGGTCAAAATCTGCAGAACTGTGCATATCCATTTGCTAGCCTATGAGCCCAAAGCTGGCGAGTAATATATCTTTGATCCTGATGACATGATGTGGAAGGGGGAACTGAGTTGATATCTTTGACTGGAATAAACTTGATTCTTGGTGCGCCCATTCTACCTCTGATGCTGTGCAAGAGGTGCAGATGCGAGAGGTAGCCGAGCGTGTTTTATTGGCAGATTCGCTGGAAGATAAGCTCCTGCTTGCACCGCAGCTAGGCGAGGGAGTGCTAGATGATCAACGGGGACGTTCTTTCAGAGTGCCTGACACCCCCGGTCGTCCAGAGGAGTTGAAAATCACAGACAAGTCAGTGCGCTCAAATTTTCCCGGAGTCAACAAACTCGATGATGATCGTGAGCGGGGTAAAATGCTGCATTTCCTGGCAAATCACGAGATGCTAGCAGCTGAGCTAATGGCTCTTGTCTTGCTCAAGTTCCCCGATGCGCCAGCTCAATACCGGCGTGGTGTCTATGAGGCGATGAGAGAGGAGCAGATGCATACTTTGATGTATTTACGCAGAATGAAAGAGTGTGGAATATCCTTCGGTGATTTGCCCCTCAATGATTACTTTTGGAAATTGGTTTCTCCGATGGATACTCCGATGGACTTTGTGACGCGACTCAATTTAACCTTTGAACAAGCCAATTTAGATTTTTCCAAGCACTATGCCACTCTGTTTCGGCAAGTTGGGGACAAGGCAACAGCGTCGGTCTTGGAAAAGATTTACCATGATGAGATTAATCATGTGGGTCATGGCTTGAAATGGTTTCGTAAGTGGAAGCAGCAGGGTGATAGCGATTGGGATGCCTACCGCAAATCGCTGAGTTTTCCCTTAGCTCCCGCTAAGGCTAAAGGAATGGCACCTTTTAATGCCAAGGGTCGTGAACTGGCGGGCTTGAATCAGGATTTTATTGAGCAATTGGCCGTATGCGAGCAATCGAGAGGTAGGACGCCTGTGGTTCATTGGTATAATCCTAACGCGGAGTCCTACGCTGCGGCAGCCGACAATAGTCATGCTTATCAGCCAAATAAAATGGAGCAGGCAATGGAGCATGATCTTGAAATGCTCTCTCTGGCCTGGAGCCGCAAGGATGATATTGCATTGATGCGCACGGTGCCCAGTAATGCCCATTTGGCATATCTTAAAGACGCCGGTTTTGATCTGCCTGAAGTCATTCAAGCCGGTTGTTTGACGGGGCGAAAATTAGGCGGCTTGCGCCCATGGGCATGGTCGCCAGATGCGTCTGCCAATCTTCGCTGTTTGGCAGGTCAGATATCGCCTCGTCTTCCGTGGCAATGGCAGGGTAACACCCCTCATTGGTGGTTTAGTAAGGAGGCTGGGTGTCGACTCGCGGAAATGCTCTCAGCTAAGAGTAAGGTAGATAGCTTTTTCTTTAATGACACAGATGCCGCCGCAAAGAGGATCGAGGCTTTGCTGAAGAGCGGTGTGGTGCTCTTGAAAGCGGCTTATGCTTGTGCTGGTCGCGGACATCGAAAAATTGAGGTGGGAGATGACTATATGCCATGGTTGAAGAACGTCATGAGTCGTCATGGAGGTGCTGTTGTTGAGCCTTGGTTGAGGCGAGAGCTGGATTTTTCCGCCCTCTACGAAAGGCGTGAGGATGGTAGTGTTGATTTCATAGGGATGACCGAGATGAAGAATGATGCTCAAGGACGTTACCTCAGTACGAAGGTTTATCCAAAGTGGGGTACGGCTTACAGTCAGGAGTTGAGTTCATTTATGTTTCGAGATGCTCAAATCAATGAGGTCTATGGTGACAAAATACCGAGCAAGCTGAGTGTGCTACTTGAGGGCTATGTAGGTCCCATTGGCGTGGACGCGATGATCCATCGCCAAGCTGATGGATCATTGGCGATGCGCTATGTGGTGGAGCTTAATGTAAGAATGACCATGGGGCGTGTTGCATTGGAGATTGCTAAAAAACGCATGCCGCACAAGGGTGGGGAGCTTCGTTTGCATCGGAAGAATAAGCTCGGAACAGGTGAGCTAAGCAGACTTTATAAGCAAGTTATTAACAATTCATGCGTTGTGATGAATGATCCTGAGCGTGCGCGTGAGTTTGTTGCTGTTTGGTATCAACAAGATTAATATATTCACGGTTCTTTTTGTGATTATTTTATAAAAAGTGATGTATTTCCCATATTATTCACAGTGCACTTTGAGCTGCTTTCCATGAGTTGTGAATAAGTATGTTGATAACTTTAACCGCTACTATCTCAGGGGAGGCGGTTACTATATCTATCATGAGTCGCCAGTATCTATTGGATCTTAAACCTTTGGGCTGGGCCTCAGAACTGGAGTCGAAATTTCATGATTGATGAGCGGAGAGTGAAGTGTTAAAAACATACCATTATACTATCCATCCATCCATCATGGTTGAAGCATTGAATTTGAATGTCTTAGTCCTTAATAAGCTGTGGCAACCTATCCATACCTGCTCAGTGCGCCGTGCTGTGAAGTTACTCTGTCTGGGGCATGCACATGTAGTCGAGGCTGAGGGAGATATGAAATATCAGACGCATGACTTAGGCTCATGGCTTGAGACTTCATCAGAGAGAATGACGGAGGAGGTAATCAGGTCTGTGCGATTTGCAATGAAGATACCAAAGGTGATTGTGTTGGCGCTCTATGACAAGCTGCCCACTAAAGAGGTCAAGTTTACACGGCACAACGTGTTCTTGCGCGATCATCATACTTGTCAGTATTGTTGTCAGCAATTTGCTGAAAATGACCTAAATCTGGATCATGTCGTACCACGCGATAAAGGTGGAAAAACTCGCTGGGACAATATTGTAACCTCCTGCTTCAAGTGTAATACCCGTAAGGCCAATAAGCTTCCTCACGAGGTAGGAATGGTTCCGGCCACAGCGCCTAAGGCGCCGCGGTGGAGGCCACTCTTCGGCTTGAGGCGAAAAGGAAAGCTGGATGAGAGTTGGAAAACCTTTCTCTGAGCTATGAATTTGGGATTATTGGAGCTAGCTAGCTGGAGAGAGCGCCTTGGCTCTGTCTTTTTGAACTTCCCGCCAGGAGATGGAAAGCTGTAGAGCACAAATGACTGCCATAGCTAATACAATTTGAGTTTTAGGGTCTGAAAGGCTCTGAAATTTCTCGTATTGATATATGCGCACCAGTGCTGAAATGATGCCAAGTAGGGCAATGATGAGTCCGCCATACAAGCCATGCCTGAAATGCTGCCGCCCGAATGCGATACAAATAATGAGCGCGCCACCAAAAAAGACGGGCATGAGCATTTCTACTTGGTTGCCCTCTGCTCCCAGTCGATCCCACCCGATAAATCCTCCGAGACCCAGAATGATGAGGCAACAGGCGCTTAGCAGTGTTAAGATCATATGTGCAACATATTGTTATCAGGACTGGGTGGGCAAGATTTGAATTGCTCTTTTGTAGTTGGATATTTCAAACGCGATTGGTCAAATGGATTACCAAAACTTAATCCCGATTTGATGTTTTGCCGGCAGCTAGCTGTGCTATAAACTTTTGTAGTTGTTTCAATATGATGTCGATTCTTAAAAAACGTTTTATCAAGATAGTTGTGGCCTTTCTACTTGGCGTCACCTTTTTGTCTGTAATTGTTGGTTTATTGCTCAATAGGTTTGTTACCAAGGAATTCTTAGAGCAAACAATTGAAGAGTCTATCAATGCCGAGATTGTCATCGGTGCAGTTGATGTGTCTCTTTTTGCCTTGCCGGCCACTGTCGTTATTTCTGAAGTATACTTGATGCCAAGAGGCGTAAATGATCCTTCCGAGGCCGAGCTTCATGTTAGTGAGCTTAGCCTGGGTATTGGATTGCTGGGGCTACTACAAAAGCACATTGATGTAACTCATATTGGTGTGCATGAGGCTGATATCAAAATGACCTATTACCAAGATGGCTCAACCTCTATAGGGAAGCTTTTTGAATCTCCTGATAGAGAGGGCGAGGATGCCAAAGATCTGAGCAAGAGCCAGGGTGGGGTGGAGCAAGGTTTTAACATTAAAGAGCAAGGAGAGTTTGTTGCATCACTTGGCGGCTTATCTATCAGTGATACTCGTATCGAGTTGATATTAGAGGGAATGGGGATGCGGCTGATATGTGAGGACCTTGACATAGATTTGAGTGCTATCAAAATAGACCCCAATGATTTAGCCTCCTCAAATGAAGCTCAGCTCCAGGCAAACAGTCTGATTCGTTTATATTCTCAGAAAGGTGAGCATCACGGCGACCTAGATATAGATGGTGCTGCGAGTGCTCATTTATTCAATCTAGCAACGGGTAAGTTAGAACCTGAGGTTGATGGAATCTTTAATCTGTCTGACCAATCATGGCTGAATACAAGAATGCCATTCGTTTCTCGCGCGTGGGAGCAGCTTTCCGTACTTGAAAAAGTCGGCTTAGGTGTGGGTAAGGCGCCGGATCGGGCAAGCTTTGGTCGCAGTAAATCGATTGCGGCTCATTATCATCAGGGACGTATTGATTTGCTTAAGGCTTTATCGATTTGGGTAGCGGATTGGGAGGTAGCGATTCTCGGGGGAGGATGGCTCAATACGCAGACGAATCAGCACCAAGTGCGTGGTGAGCTTATGGCATCACAAAAGGCAAGCGCTTTGATGCTGGCAACTATTTTCAAAGGTCTTGAGTTATTACCTAATCAGGTAAGGCCCAGTGTTACAGAGGATATTAGTGAAAACCTCACAAGAGATGACCGCTTGTTGGTTAAGATTAAATCGGTGGGCAGTTTTGCAGATCCAAAAATAAGACCTGACGGTAAGATCGTTGATATCTCAAAGGCTACCCGCAGCGCAGCGGAAGAGCTCCTCAAGGAAAAGGCGGGGGACCTTTTGAAAGGACTTCTAAGATGATAAATGCCAAAAAAGTAGCTTTAAAGGCTAGCAGCTGCTTGTTTGGCAAAGTATGTGATGATGATGTCAGCTCCGGCGCGTTTGATACCAATGAGGGATTCCATCATGACGGAATGCTCATCAAGCCAACCATCTTTTGCCGCAGCTTTGATCATTAGGTACTCGCCACTAACCTGATAGGCCGCAACGGGTAAGGTGGTGGTATTACGAACCTGTGAGATAACATCGAGGTAAGGTCCTGCAGGCTTAACCATGACGATGTCAGCACCTTCTTCCTCATCAAGTAGGGTCTCTCTGACTGCTTCTTGAGCATTCGCAGGGTCCATTTGATAGGTCTTTTTGTCGCCTGCTTTAGGGGTGGATTCTAGAGCTCCACGAAATGGACCATAGAAAGCGGATGCATATTTAGCAGTGTAGGCAAGAATGGAGACATCTTGGTAACCCTCTGAGTCCAATGTGGTTCTAATCGCCTCAACGCGACCGTCCATCATGTCGGATGGCGATACAATGTCAGCACCTGCACGGGCGTGACACAGAGCTTGTTGGCATAAGACCTCGACCGTCTCATCATTGACGATTTCGAGCTCTCCTTTGTCGTTTTTGGCAACGAGGCCATCGTGACCATCACTGTTATAAGGGTCGAGTGCCACATCAGTAATAACGCATAGCTGAGGGTGAGCTGCTTTGATTGCCTTTATAGCACGAGGTATAAGTCCCTCGTCGTTGTGGCATTCGGCAGCATCCGGACTTTTTAGATCTTCTGATATGGCGGGGAAAATAACCACAGCAGATATACCCAAGGCATGTGCTTCTCCTGCTTCCTTCACAAGCCCATCGATAGACCATCTGCTGCAGCTTGGCATCGATTCGATAGCCTCATTCATGTCTTTATCATGAACAAAGAGTGGATAAATGAAATCAGAGGCTGTGAGTGTGGTTTCGCGAACGAGAGCACGGACAGCAGGAGATTTACGATTGCGGCGCGGGCGTATCATAATGATATTATGGTCGTTACAGTAGCTACTTTCAAGTAGCAATGAGGTAGCTTATGATTGGCTGAGTTGGTAGCCATCTGGGTTGTCCTTAATCGTCCAGCCAGCGGATAGCAGTTGATCACGGAGCTGGTCTGACGCAGCCCAGTCTTTGTTTTGTTTGGCCTTCCAGCGTTGTTCGGCAAGTTCTTGGATCTCAGCTGGAGCATTTGATGATTCCTCTGCAGTGGGAAGCTCTAGCCCCAAGGCGGCGAGTATGGCATCAAAGGCCACAAGGTTAGCGGCTGCCTCATTGTTCTCCAGCTTTTGAGCAGCCTTAAGCCCCGAGAACAGATGCCCTAGGGCTGCTGGCGTGTTAAGATCACTGTTCAGCGCTTGCCATGCCGGCTCGAAGAGTTGGAAATTTTCAGTGTTCAGTGTGAGCTTTGTTTCGCCTGCGGCGAGAGCAAGGGCTGCGCGGCCTTTCGCAAGTTTTTGCAATGCTTCTCTGGCAGCGTGGAGGGAATCTAGTGTGAAGTTGAGTTGTTTGCGGTAGTGCCCTGATATCAGCACGTATCGTACTTCCATGGCAGTATGGCCTTTTTTAGCAAGATCGTCTATGGTGTAGAGGTTGCCAAGGGATTTGGACATTTTGCCGCCATCTACCATCAAGTGTGTGATATGAAACCAATGAGCTGCGAAATCACCGCCACAGCTGCAGCGTGACTGAGCAATTTCATTTTCATGGTGTGGAAAAACGAGATCGACTCCCCCAGAGTGAAGGTCAAAGTCATTACCCAAATATTCTTTAATCATAGCTGAACACTCAAGGTGCCAGCCTGGTCGACCGTCGCCCCATGGAGACGCCCAGTAATTTTCCCCATCCTCGTCTTTACGCGATTTCCAGAGAACGAAATCGGCAATGGAGTCTTTTTCATATTCGTCAGCATCGGCACGCTGATTCTGAGTTTTTCCCAAATCGAGCTCACGTGTATCAAGATGCGATAACTTTCCGTAATCAGGAAAAGAAGAGACTTTAAAGTAGACGGAGCCGTCGTCTGATGCATAAGCGTTGCCCTTAGCTATTAGCTGCTCAATCATCGCAATTTGTTGATCAATATGATCGATAGCACTCGGCTCGATATGTGGGGGTAGGCAGTTGAGGGCCTGGCAGTCTGCATGAAACTTCTCCAGCCAATAGCTGGTAAAATCCCTCAGAGACTTGCCAGCAGCTTGTGAGTCTCGGATGGTTTTATCATCGACGTCGGTGATATTGCGCACATGCAGTGTGGCCATGCCACTCGTCTCAAGAACCCTGCGAAAAACATCATGCATCACAAAAGTGCGGAAGTTGCCAATATGCGCGGGGCCATAAACGGTGGGGCCACAACAGTAAAAACGAAAGGTTTTACCATCGATAGGGGACAGCTCGCGCTTGTTGCGGGTGAGTGTATCAAATAATTTCATCGGTTTAGTTGAGCTTGCCCATTGATTGGAATGAATAATCCGAGGGCGTCTGGAAAGCTCGGAGGCCAAATTCAGGCAAGACGGAGAGGAGATGATCAAATATATCAGACTGAATATCTTCGTAATATGCCCAGCGATTATCAGTCGTGAAGACGTAGATTTCAACCGGGATGCCATTCTCGGACGGCTGAAGTTGACGGACGAGCAGTGTTTCTTGCTCTGATATTTTAGGATGGTTTTTGAGGTATTCTCTAATGTATGCGCGGAAGGTACCTATGTTGGTTAATGACCTAGCATTGATTGGGTTGGCAGAGTCGGCATGCTTTGTGTTCCATGTCTTGATTTCCTCTTCTTTGTTGGCGAGGTAGTGTTTAAGAAGTGAAATCTGGCGTAAGCGAGGTAACGACTGGTCGTCAAGAAACGCTACGCTGGACATATCGAGACTAACTGATCGTTTGATGCGACGCACGCCGGAGTTGGCCATTCCACGCCAGTTTTTAAAGCTGTCAGATATAAGCGCGTAGGTTGGAATGGTGGTGATGGTTTTATCCCAGTTACGAATTTTGACGGTAGTGAGTGCGACTTCTAGCACTTCGCCATCAGCGCCAAACTTGGGCATTTCAATCCAGTCGCCTCTTGCAACCATTCGATTGGCAGACAATTGAATACCTGCGACGAGACCGAGGATGCTGTCTTTGAAGATCAGCATAATGATGGCGGTCATCGCTCCCAGTCCCGAGAAAATCAGAACAGGGGATTTGCCGATAAGCGTAGAGATGATTAGAATGATGGCGGCCAAAACCAGTATGATTTTGATTACCTGGAAAAAGCTTTTTACAGGGAGCTCACGTGACACTTCGAATCCACTGTAAATACGCTCAAGTATATTAAGTAGTGAGCTGATGGAGAGAAACGAGAGTATGACAATAGAGATCTTTGCGGAGATCTGAATGAAGGATGAGAAAATAGGCACGCCATCATGATGAGTGATTATGGCATGGGGTGCCGCGGTGAGAATGATCACCGCTGGTATGAGTAATGAGAGCCACTTAAATAATCGGCTGTTGAGTAGTTCGTCATCCCATGTTGATTCTGTTTTCTGAACTAGCCTAGAGATAACACCAAAGACAAGTTTGCGAATGATCCAGTATGAGATGACAGCCGCAAGAAAGGCAACCAAGAGCAGGGTGCCGTCGACAGCTAGGCTCTGATGCCAGTCGATCTGTTCAAACGGCTTCCTGAAGAACTGCTCTGAGATCCTGTTGTGCCAAGGATTATTCATTGCGAGATTCCTGCCATAGAGGTGACTCAGTGGCAAGGGGAATGCGTTGCAGTGGGGTTGTTCAGCAGGTTGTTTTCCCACGTTTTGCTGGGTTTTTTAGGATGGGTTACTCATGTTGTTGAGCTTCATAATAAATGTGGATGACGTTCTTGAGGGGCATGGTTTCTTGCTTATCGGCACTGTTCATGAATAGTGGAGCAAGTGAAGCGCGTGGTAGCACCTGAAATACTTGATGAGCTCGATGCTGAGGATCTACGAGCTGTGCGTAGCCGACGAGATCTACGGCTTGTAAATTGGTTTATGAGAGGTGAGTCCTGGATTCTTGACGAGTTACACCAAATCGAGGGTTTGCAACGCGTAGTTGAGCTTGGGGCTGGTGACGGTTCTTTAGCCACAGCCATCTTGAATCAACTACCTCATGTCGATGTTACATGTGTTGACCTGATTGACCGCCCCAGCGATTTGGACCCGCGAGTTACTTGGTGGCAGGGTGATGTTCTACATTACGAAAGCTATGGTCAAAATACGGTGGTTGTAGCTAATCTATTTCTACACCATCTGGAGACAGCTGAATTGAAGCAACTGGCGGATAAGATATGTGAGGTGCGTATGGTATTAGCTGCGGAACCCTATCGAAGTTTAATTAGTATGCTGATGAGCCGCTGTTTGTATCCTTTTGTGAATGATGTCACCAGACACGATATGCCGGTTAGCATTCGTGCAGGTTTTAGGCGTGGTGAACTTGATCACTCATTTGGCGATCGTTGGAAATGGTCAGAGCACAGAGGGCTGTTTGGCGGTATAAGAATTATGGGAACAAAATGAGGGAGATCGAAATCATAGGGGGTGGTTTGAGTGGTTTGAGCCTTGGGCTGTCATTGCGCAGACGTGAAGTTCCAGTCAGAATCATAGAATCGGGTTATTATCCGAGGCATAAAGTTTGTGGTGAGTTTGTCTGTGGAGTGAGTAATGCTGTATTGGATGATATGGGTCTTACTGATGTTTTTTCAAATGCTAGACGTCACCATGACCTGAAATGGTGGATAGGAAATGATCTCGTATTGCAAGATAAGCTCCCAGAAGAAGCGATTGGGTTGTCGCGTTATCGCATGGATGCAGATCTCGCCAAATTATTCCAATCGACGGGTGGTGATTTGGTGACCGCAAAAAGAGTGGGAAGGGAAGACGCTGATGGTCGAGTATGGGCCGCGGGCAAGCGTAAACGGGGAGGGAAGTGGATTGGCCTCAAGGTGCACGCTAGGGGGCTAAATCTTGAGGGGCTTGAGATGCATGTCGGTAGACGTGGGTATCTGGGTTTGTCGGGTATTGAGGATGGCCGAGTGAATTGTTGTGGTTTGTTCCGGATCAACAAGGAAGCTGACAGGGGGAACATTCTGGCTAGCTATCTAAAAATGAATGGACTCGATCAGCTACATGAGAAGTTTTGTCATTGGGATATTGATGAGAGCTCTTTTTCTGCGACGGCGGGGTTTTCTCTGGGAGCTCAGCAAAGCCAAGGGGCGTTCTGTGTGGGCGATGCCAGTCTTTTGATTCCCCCGTTCACCGGTAATGGGATGAGTATGGCGATTGAGTCATCCTGGCTGGCTACTCCATGGTTAGAAAAATTCTCTCGAGGGGAATTGGAGTGGCTGGATACATGCTCCGGCTATGCATCTAGTTGTGATGAATATTTCGGTAAGCGGATGAGATTAGCTTCTGGTTTGCATCCCTTGCTTTTTAATGGAGCTGGTCGTAGCTTACTCAAGTGGTCAGCACTCAGTGGGCTACTGCCTTTCGGTTTTTTATTTAAGCAATTACGATCACGATGAATTTAGCAGCAATAGGATCAGCCTTCCCCGCCAATAGCTTTAGCCAGCGTGAATGCTTCAACGCCATGAAGGCAGCTGATTTTTGGCAGGACTTGAACGGGCGCTCTCAAATGGTCATTGAGAAGGTGCTTAACGGAGATAGCGGCATACAAAAGCGTCATTTTGCTTTGGACTCTCTTGAGCAAGCATGGAGTCGTGGAGCGCAGCAGCTCAATGAGGCGTATGAGAAAGAGGCGCCTGATCTTGCGGCAAGTGCTATTCAAAATGCGATAGCGAAAAGTGGGCATAGCTTGGATCAGGTGGATGCTGTTTTTGTTTCCTCCTGCACAGGTTATCTTTGTCCGGGTGTGAGCAGTCATTTGGCAGAGAGGCTGGGTTTGCGTGCCGATGTTTTTTTGCAGGATATGACTGGCTTGGGATGTGGTGCTGCAGTTCCTTTGCTTCGTGCTGCTGACGGTGTGATAGCACGCAATCCGAATGCGGTGGTTATTACGGTTGCCGTTGAGGTGTGTTCGGCTGCTTTCTATGTCGAGGATGATTTTGGAGTGCTGATCTCTACTTGTTTGTTTGGGGATGGCGCTGCAGCAGCTGTTTGGCTTGGCAGTGGAGGTAGTTGGAAGGTGAGTGATTTCTCTAGTCTTCATATTCCTGAGGAACGCGAAAAGATCAGGTTTACCAATGCGAAGGGTAGGTTGAGAAATCAATTAGACCGTAGTGTGCCAGAGTTAGCGGCGGCAACGGTAAAGAAGCTCTATCAGATGCGTAAGCAGGAGCCTCAGGCATGGATAACTCATGGCGGTGGGCGAGATGTGATCGAGGCATTAGAGCAGGCACTGCCATCAGGAGATCTAGCTTTAGCGCGTGGTGTAATGAGTGATTATGGCAATTTAAGCAGCCCCAGTGTGCTGGTGGCGTTAGAGCGATTTCTTGAACGGGATCACGCTGGTGTTGATCATGCTTGGATGTGTGCTTTTGGAGCAGGTTTTTCAGCTCATAGCTGCGAGTTGAAGCGTTTGTAGAAGCAGATGTTGCCCGAGATCTACGAAGTCTCTCGCAGAGTATTACCAACAAGTTGACCGTGCTTTTTAAGTATTTGCAGAGACGGTAGTTTCAATCAGTTTATGGCACCCATGAAATTTACTTTGATCCTCATTCTTGGCCTGCTCTCAATACTACTGAGTAGCTGTATTGAGGGTGAAGAGGAAATATTTCTCAATGCAGACGGGAGCGCCCGAGTGGTGGCAACCTATCGGGTGCCCAGTATGCTGTTATCAGCTGAGGATGCTCAAGATCTGAGAATGGGCATCGCCGAGGAGGTGGCCAGGGTCAAAAACCTCAAGTTGATCACCAACAAAGTTGAAAAGCATCATGGTGATCGAGTCATCGTTATTGAGATAGATACAGAGGATGTGGCCAGCCTAGAAGGGGCTTTATCGGAGCATGATCCTGCTCTAAAAAAGAAGAAAGGAGACAAGGTCCTGCATGCAATTATCGGTAGCATTATGGTCAATACGGATGGGCTAAAAGTTCATTTGAATCGTGAGATTCATTTAGCTTCGCTATTGGATGAGTATCTTGGGTCGAGTGGGGGATCAATACTCGGTGAGTCAGCATTTTGCTATACGGTTCACCTTCCGATGCCGGTGGTATCAAGCAATGCTCATCAGATGTTGAATGAGGGGAGAACTCTTGTGTGGAGTTATAAGTTAGCTGACCATTGGGACAAGCCCATTTGCTTGTCGATGACCTCACGTATTTTAATCCCATGGTGGGCCTATGCATTAGGCGGATTCATGGTCATCGTTTTGGTATGGGCATGCTTTGCCATCGTAGCTCGTAAGAGGACCGGTGCTGAAGATATACGCGTATAGGCACGCAATAAAAAACCCTACCCCCGAAAATCGGAGTAGGGTGAAATTGCTGTACGCCGCAGTTGGGAGATTATTTGACGCCCTTCTTGCTCAGACGAGTGCCTTTAGTAGCACCTTGGCGCGCTTTGAACTTAGGGTTACTCTTACAAATAACGTAGAGTGTGCCTTTGCGTTTCACGACTTGGCAGTCTTCGTGACGCTTCTTCATGGATAAAAGAGATGAGAGAACTTTCATAATGGAAATAGGTTACAGAGCTAGAGGTTGATATCGCTTATCGGACTGTAATTCAGTGTCTGTGTGTGAATACAGCCTTTCGTCGGTGAACAGCGTGAAATGAATATTCGCACTTTCAGTCAACTTGGGAGGCGCAAAATACTCGGATTCGATGCTGTGTAAAGTCTATTTGCGGGAAAAAAAGGCAGTTTTCTAGATTTCTACAGCAATCACAGACAATATTCCAGGGGCTTCACTCAAAGATCGAATGATTTCGGCTCCCGGAGCGGTGTCCAACTCAATAATATTGAGAGCATCTCCCTCCGTCTTGTTGCGGGCAAGAGAGAGGTTTGCAATGTTTAGTCCAGCTTCACCCAATGAACTACCGACGAGCCCTACAATACCTGGGCGGTCATCATTACGAACAATGAGGAAGTGACCTTTGATGTTGGTATCGACAAAAAGGCGGTCGATTTCCACGATACGTGGGGATTTGCCGATAATGGTTCCGGAAACGCGGAATTTTTGACCATCTTTGGTAAGCTCCGCAACGACGAGCTCATTGTATTCGGTTTTGGCATTAATGACTGAATCGATCAGCTCTAAGCCCATGTCATGAGCGACGGCCGGTGAGTTGACAATGTTGACCTGACCTTCAGAGCGTGCCGCTTCGAGGTATCCTGTAAGTACCGTGCGGGAAATGAGTGCAGTATCTTTCTCAGCGATTGCTCCGTGGTAAGATACGCGTAATGAGTCTGGGTTTGCTGGTCCAAGCTTGGCAAGAAATTTGCCAAGGGAATTGGCGAGATCGAGATAGTGCCCGATCTCTTTGAGTGCGCCCGCGTCGAGAGAAGGCATGTTAATCGCATTACGGATTTCTCCCGTTGTCAGAAAATCTCTCAATTGCTCCGCCACTTGAATACCCACATTTTCTTGTGCTTCGTTGGTAGAGGCACCCAGGTGTGGTGTGAAGGCGATATGTTTTTCTTGGCCAAAGAGGATATGGTCGG
This sequence comes from Akkermansiaceae bacterium, assembly GCA_049631945.1. Lineage (GTDB taxonomy): Bacteria > Verrucomicrobiota > Verrucomicrobiia > Verrucomicrobiales > Akkermansiaceae > Oceaniferula. The sequence continues at coordinate 7,029 of JBNABE010000018.1, read as the reverse complement.
TAGCAGGAGGCTCATCTTCGAAAACATCAAGTCCACAGCCAGCGATATGGCCGTTGTCTATAGCTGCTTTTAGTGCGGGCTCATCAATGAGACCTCCTCGTGCGCAGTTGATGACAAGGGCGCCTTGGTTCATCAACGCCAGTCGGTCAGCATTAATGATATGCTTGGTTTCATCGGTTAGTGGTACGTGCAGCGTGACGACATCTGCTCCTTTTAAAGCTTCATCAGGGCTGACGGCCAATTCTACTTTTAATTGGTCGGCTCTAGACTGTGTGAGGAAGGGGTCATATGCTACGACTTGCATGCCGAATGCTTGTGCTCGTTTGGCAAACTCTGCACCAATTCGTCCCATGCCAATCACGGCAAGACGCTTCTCATTGAGTTCAATGCCTGCGTAGGCTTTGCGAGCTGCTTTAAAGTTTCCTTGAAGCACCTCGGCGTGCGCAGGGCCGATATTACGTGCTGCAGAGAGCATCAAAGTAAAAGCAAGCTCTGCAGTAGAGATAGTGTTGCCCGTTGGGGTATTCATGACGATGACCCCATGATTGGTGGCGGCGTTTCGGTCAACGTTATCGACTCCAACACCAGCACGACCAACGGCCTTCAGTTCTGAGGCTGCAGCAAGAACGTCAGCTGTGACTTTCGTTTGAGAGCGAATAATCAAGCCGTGATAGTCGGGGATGACTTTGATGAGATCCTCTGGGCTCAGACCTGTATTAACATCCACCTCCAGATCTGGATGACTGCTCAAAAGTTCAACGCCCTTGTCTGAGATAGGGTCTGATACGAGTATACGTTTTTTCGCCATGCCGCGCGTGTAATCTCAGAGCTCGCAATTGTCAAAGCATAGCGAAAGTATTTATCGTCATAACAACAGTTTGATCACCAATTTTGGATTACTTGATCATCTCTAGAACCGTGAATTTAGTGCCCAGCATCGCTGGGTGGGTTAGTGTTTGAAATTGGCGCAGTAAGGCCGGCGCGTTTCCAATCTCGTCAAATTTTGTCTCGATGTCTATCAGCCATTCCTTTGCATGTGATGTCAAATAACTTGCTTGAGATAGTATTACCGGCTCCGTAAAGCCTGCAGCAGCTAATTCCTCGGTGAGTTGGGAAAAATTAATGTGGCAGGTGATGTCGAGCTTGCCCGGGTGCTCTAGAGGATTGTCGGATTTCTGATGCCGATAATACGTTTGCAAAGAACCGCACTTGCGGTCTGGGTGGTAATATTCCTCTGCTTGGTAACCGTAATCAATGGTTACGATGAGACCAGTGCGGAGTGACGCTGCGGCCTCGCGAGCAAAGCTTCTCACGCCAGGATTAAATTCAGTGAGGTATCCATCAGGAAAGGCCTTTCCGAGTGATAGGCAAAAATCGGCAAGTGCTTTATCTTTGGTCTTTTGTTCGATGAATTTGAGCTCCCCATTACATTCGGTAACATGCATCTGCCACCAGACTTCGTCTTTGAATTTGATGAGGTCGACGGGAAAAGCATCGATTAATTCGTTTGAGATGATGGCACCATGCTCTTCACTGATGTTATCGAGTGATGTGTGTGATGAGAACTTGCCAGCATACTCGGAGGATAATTGGGCATCCTGATCACGATGCATATGGTCGCTTGTTTCTACCAAGTGATAATGCACAGCATTAAAAAAAACGGGTGACTGACCCTTGATTTCACGGAGGATATCAGCACAGAGTGAGCCATTATGCGCACCAGGCTCAATGATGGCAAAGTGTGTGGGCATATTTGAATCCTCCCAAAATTTGATTAATCTTCGGGCGAGGATCAGGCCAAAGCAATGGCCAACACTGACACTTGTGATGAAGTCGCCCTCCTTGCCGACAGTTTGATATTCAGAGGTGTAGTAACCATGATCTGGGTCAAACAGTGCCAGCTGCATAAATTGGCGAAATGGTATAGGTCCGCTTTTTTTGATCAGATCACATATTTGTGCCTTAAGCGGATTGCTACTGTTTGCAAAAGCGGGGGTTGCCATGGGGTTCTTATGAGGGTATGGATGTATGAAGTTGTTGGAGGGTAACTTTTTAAAGTTAGCGAGCCACCAAACACGTCTTAGCAATGGTTGAAAAGCGTATCAGTAACGGAAGATCTCTCGCAAGTAAGGGAAACAAGCGCCGTAAAAAGCGATTCTTCAAGCTAAAATGGCTTCTATATCTATGCTTGATGGGATTTTTCTCAGGTGTTGCTGGATATTTTGTTTTCTTGCAGCAAACAGATAAATTCCGTGAGAGGGCGGAGATTTACAACTTGGAGGAAATCGATGACGTCGAGGTGAAAAGCCTTATTCTCGACCGTAAAGGGCGTGAGCTGGGGCGTATTTTTGTAGAAAATCGCGACAAGATCAGCATCAAAGATGTGCCCCAAGTGATGATCAATGCTCTAGTAGCTGGTGAAGATCAGAGGTTTTTTAAGCATGACGGGATTGATCGTATTGGAGTTATTCGGGCCTTTTATTTGAATGTCAAAGCTGGGCGTCAGACTCAAGGGGCTAGCACTTTAACTCAGCAGTTGGCTCGCAATGCTTTTCACCTTAAACAGGAAGCAGATAAACGTGGTGAGCGTGGTTTAGAACGCAAGGCGGTAGAAGCTTTTTTGGCACTACGTATTGAAAAAAAATACAGCAAGGATCAAATTCTTGAGTTCTATTTGAATCGCATTCCGTTTGGCAGCGGTTTCTATGGTATTCGATCGGCTTCACTGGGTTACTTTGGCAAGGAGCCACGTGATCTTTCTGCCATGGAGTGCGCATCACTAGTGGGGTGCATCAAAAACCCTACTCGTATTTCACCACTCAACAACCTGATGGAAAACAAAAAGGCACGTGATCAGGTGTTGCAGAGGATGATGGACGAGGGTTTTCTCTCGTCAAAAGAGGGCAAGATTTATCAAGAGACTCCTGTCGTTGTCAGGCCAAAGCCGATACGTCGTGGGACCTCGCATCTCTATGAGAGGATTGCTAATGCTGTTCGATCACGTCTCGGCGAGGATGCACTCACTGAGGGGGGCTTCAAAATTTATACTACTATCGACCTCGATGTGCAGCAGGCGATGGAGAAAAACCTTCTCAGGCAGCTCTCCATTGCGGAAGCTCATGAGCTGTATCAACAGCCACTCTATGAGTCTTATCGCAAGCGTGATGGTAAACCAAATTACCTGCAGGGCGCAGGCTACATGATCGATAATGAGAGCGGCTCTGTTTTGGCATACGTTGGAGGTAGGGATTTCAAACATAGTCAGTATGATTTTGTGGAATCCGGCAGTAAGCCCTCAGGCACGGCTTTCTTTCCTTTCATATATGTAGCAGCACTAGAAAATGATATGTCGCCTGCAAGCAAGCTCATTGACCGACCCATGGACAATCGTGCGGTAATGGTAGATGGGCAAGAGGGTATTCTTGGTGAGTGGGGGATGGAAACACTACAACCCAAGTACGAGGGGGATGTCAGCATGCGTCGAGCAATCGAGGTATCAAAAATAGCAGCCACAGTGCGCTTGGGTAAGGATGTAGGCCTTGAGCGTGTTGCTGAGACGGCCCGCAGATTCGGATTTTCTTTGCCCGAGACTAAATTATTGGCGAGAATGCTTGTTGGTACTGACGATGTCTCATTGCCGAAGATGGTGAATGCTTACGCAACAATTGCACGAGCTGGTTACGCGCCAAGAGCACCTTATTTTATTGATCGTGTGGTTGGGCCAAAAGGTATTATCCGTTACAAGGCGATGAATACAAGTGATGGAGATGAGAAGCGTGTAATCAATCGGGAAACAGCTTATGTGATGAATAGCTTGTTACGGAGTGCACTGATCGAAGGAGCAGGAGAGCCCGCAATTTCTGAATTAGATGATGACCCATCTCTTGCTGGCAAAACGGGAACGACTTATGATTTTGCCGATAATTGGTTTGTAGGTTACAACAGTCGTGTCACTTGTGGTTTATGGATGGGTTTTGTGCATGGTTCGCGTAAGGCTATCTATTTGGGTGCGTTCAGTAGGGATACACTACTGCCTGTCTGGGTGAAGACCATGAATGCGGCTTTGCCTGATTACACTGGTCGCGAAATGCTTCAGCCCAACGCAATAACTCGTCTTGAGGTGTGTGATGTTTCGGGCTTGAGAGCAACACGCTACTGTCAAAAATACCAACGTAATGCGCTTACAGGTGAAGAAGCATATGAGTCTACAGCTCTTGAGGAACTATTTACGGCTAGATCAGAGCCGACAGGTTACTGTGACGTGCATGGTGTTGTAGATCCTGCTATCATAGTTAGTCAGGACTTCGATGCAGATACAAAGCCGACTAATAGCACTTCGGTCATACCTGTTCAACCCAAGCAGCCGCTCTTGTTAGGCGGTGACCCGTATGGAACGGAACAGCCAGATTTTGCTCCGAGAGAGGCTCAGATAGCATCTCAAAACAGCTTGATGATAAACTTTGATCAAATAGACAGTGAGGACAGAGATGCTGGGATTGTTTTGGATCGGCCGCTGAGGATCGAAATTTATGAGGACTAGTTGTTCTGTGGCGCCGTATGCAGGGTAGATTAAGCATAACTGCTGACTTGAGTTTTCATGGCCAGTAGAACATTGTTTTAACATGTCGAAGATTGATGAAACAAAACCAAATTGGGATGGATTGATATGCCCGGTGTGTCGTTTTGTATTTCGTATACCAATCAATCACAGTGGTGCTGGTGTTGTTTGTCCTGCCTGTGCCCACCTTCTTCAAATCCCTACCGTTGAACAACGGCAAATGTGTGCAAATGTCAGTCTTGCAAAGGCCAGGAAAGCTTTAGCTCAACGAGATGAACTTGAGAAAGTTGTTGATCGTGCTGTTGTCGATAGCCTTCCTCAGAATAGGGCGGTTCGTGATCATGGCCATGAAGCCGCTGTTGATGATCTGCCCTGCTCTAACGAGTCATCGCAAGTGATCGATCAAACATCCCAAAATCATTGTGAATTGGGTGGCTATCGTAGAGAGCCCAGCTGGGAGCAAGAGTCGTCAACAGTCGAGCCAATAAGCCCCATGACTTGGATACTCAGTGGCTCATTACTCGGTGTTAGTATTATCTTGATGGGTATCTGGCTGATGATGCAATCTGCAGATGATCAAACAATGACCGTTCTTATTGATGACAAGCAAACTGAGTTTTCGGCAGCCACTGATAAAGCTGATATTGTGGAAGATGATCAGGGGCGCATGGTTCAGGAATCAAAGAAAATCATTGAGAGGTTTTTGACTACAGAGTCGGTTTCTGAACTTGAGAAGCTTGTGCGGACCCCAGATGTAACGATGCCACGAATACGTGCATGGTATGAAGACGATGCATGGGAAGCGCAGGGCTTTAGAGTGTTGGGATACAAGAAGAGCATTGCCATCGACGACGAGATTGTGTCTATGGATGTGCAATTGAAAGATTTCACAGTGCGGTCTATTTCGGTGGTGAAAACGGATAATGGATACAAAATTGACTGGGAAAGCTGGGTGGCTTGGTCACCCATCAAGTGGGAGGATCTGTTCCTTTTGCGTCCGAACCGACCTGTTGAAGTGCGAGTGCTGTGTAAGCGCGTGAATTATTACAATCGCTTATTTCAGGATAGCAATAAGTGGTTTGCGGTAAGGATGTCCCATCCAGATTTTGACCGATCTATTTACGGTTATATCGACTCGGGAATGCCCCAATTTTATGGATTTATTGCCGAATTGTTGAGAGGTGAAGAAGTCCCAGCTACACTCAAAATTAGTTACCCGTCAAACACATCAGTGGGTAATCAGGTCACGATTAACGAGTATCTAAAGTCCGGATGGACCCGAGACTTACCAGCAGAGAGTCAAGCGCAGCAGCCAGCCTCGCAGTGAGGTGGATCATTACTGCCAGACAATATTTAAGCCATTATGAATAGCCGAGAAATACCATCTACTTACGACAAAGCTCTCCGTATCAATCTGGATGAGGAAAAATACGGTACCTTCGCTGAAATTGGGGCGGGTCAGGAAGTAGCAAATTGGTTTTTCCGAGCATCAGGAACGGCAGGAACAATGGCTAAAACCATATCTGCTTATGACATGACGATGAGCGATGCCATCTACGGCAAATCAAAGCGTTATGTCTCTCGAGATCGTGTCAATGCGATGTTGGATCATGAATATGATCTGCTAGTTGAGCGTTTGAAAGAAGAGCGAGGCTCAAATTCTACTTTCTTTAGTTTTTCGAACACAGTGCGCGCACGAGGGTATCGGGATACTGGCGAGTGCCACGGTTGGCTGGGTATTCGATTACAGCTTCGCCCGCTAGAAGATCCTTGCCAGATTTTGATCCACGTGCGCTTGCTTGACCTTGAGAATGTAGACCAGATGGAAGCTCTTGGCATCATCGGGGTTAATCTGATTCATGCGGCCTTTTATCACCGTGATCATATGGCCCTATTTGTAGAGTCGTTGATGGATGGGCTCAGCAATGATCGCGTGGAGGTAGATATGCTTAAGTTTAGCGGTGAGGGCTTTAAGATGATTGATAACCGTCTTTGTCATTTGCAACTGGTGAATAGCGGGCTTACCGCTGCTGCGATGTTTTTGCCTAATGGTGAAGTCGTGCAACCTGCTGAAGCACTCTATAACAAGCCTATCATATTGCTTCGTGGTAGTTTTAATCCTGTGACAAACTTACATCTTGATATGCTGAGTCAGACTCGAGATCAATTCTGTAAATCGTTGGACAGTGAACAGCAAGGTAATGCAGTGGAGCTGTGCGAGATCTCCATGAACAACCTTCTGCGAAAGGGGGAGGATGTAGCAAGTGAGGTTGACCACCTCGCGTTTCTTGACCGAGCAGATGCCTTACAGGCACTTGGTAAGACAGTGCTTGTTTCACGTTGTCCTGAATTTCATCGTATAGCGGGTTACTTAAGTAGATATACATCAAGTCCTATAGGCATCGTGCTGAGCATCGGCTTGTTGAATGAACTATTCAAAGCAAAGTGGTCAGAGGGGCTTGCGGGGGGGA
>JBNABE010000017.1:0-22582 GCA_049631945.1 Akkermansiaceae bacterium | reverse complement strand
CAGTTTGTCTATATTTATCAATAAACTTTGATTGGTATGACATAGCCATCTTTCCTCGGCCGACTTAGAATCACGTCTCTCCCACATGGGCTCTTTACCTTCACCTCGTCCAAATATTCCACTTCAATAAATCGATACGGATTTTGGACATCATCATAAATGATTTTTTCTTTGCTTCTCAACACCTTACTGGTCAGCACCTCAGAAATGGATGACTCAGGTGACATGTTAGTCGACCCGATTGACGGAGCTGAAATCCCTTCCTGCTCAGAGACGTCTTGATTGTGACCTGATGGTCTAAATGCAGCTGCTGCACTTTGCGCAACCAACTCGGTTGCTTTCTCAGGGCCAAAGTCTGACACCACAAGAGCCGCGACACCGGCAAGCAAAGCAACGGCAGCAGCCGCACTCATGAAACCAATTCCAAATATGCCCGACTTTTCTGGTTGCTTAACGTCACGATCACTAAAGCCTATGATTTTTTGCTCATGCGCGGCGTTGCCCCATTGATCCATTGCATCCGCCATACGCTCGAGCATATCAGCCGGCATCGTGACAGGAGCAATGTCTTTGAGGTGTATTTCCAATGCCTTCAACTCGTGACTTTGGGTTTTATGGTAATCTTCCATATACACATCGTTGCCTACATGGCTAATCATTGATTCCTCCAACCTCACATGCAGCTCAGAGCATACAGAAGCAGGCTCGAGATCTACTAGCTGCTCTTCTATGTCCAGCAGCTCTTGCGGTAGTTGTTGTTCATGAAAATCTGACATAATTTAAATCAATAAAATGATAACCTTAATGGGGACGAAATATGAATGAGATACTAAATATCATCATTCGCTCGGTTTGCCTCCAGAGCTTTACGGAGCCGTTCAAGGCCATAACGATAGCGAGATGCGACAGTATTTAGTGAGACACCAAGCATGTCTCCAATCTCTGCAAATGTGTGATTACCCCATACTTTCATAATAATCACTTCCGAGAACTTTGCAGGTAGTTTTTTCAGTTCCTGCTCGAGTAATGTTTTTCTCTCACCGTTCGAGCCTTCCCCATTGAACCATGGATCAGCCATGCCGCCAGTCTCACTATACCTATCTGCCTCGGATTTATTTTCACGTTTGATACGGCGATCATTTTTACGGCCTAAATCAATCGCTAGGCGTCGTATTGCCGTGTAAAGAAATGGCCTCCAACATTCGGGCCCGCCTTCGAAGCTACCCTCCTGTACCTTCTTGGCCAATTTAACGAGCGCGTCTTGCAATACATCCTCAGCATCTTGCGCATTTCGCGTTTGTTGACGTGCAAACAAAAGCATTCTTGAGCCGTTTTCGGTCAACCAAAGCCCCCAGTTTGGTGCTGGAGATTGGGACGTAGCCGCCAAAGCACCAGTGCTACTATCGGACGAATGAGAAGGCTGATGATCTCTGTCAGACCCTGAACTGGCAAAGAAATGCGGCGTTATGTTGACGTGGGTGCTGTTCACAGAATTATTCTTTTCATCATTCATAACGATGCACGCAGCAGCTATTGTCTAATAAATGTGCGGAAAATAAAATCACACGGAAAAATCATTATTCACTACAAGCAAGTTTCGCACCCAGATATTTAGCCGTCAATGACTTAGATGCTACTATTTCCGTCGCTGTTCCAGCAGCTACGACTTGTCCACCATGTCTGCCGCCGCCTGGCCCGAGATCAATAATCCAGTCAGAAACAGCGATTACATCAAGATTATGCTCTACTACTATGATTGAATTGCCCTGATCTCGTAATCTGAAAAGCACATCAAGTAATACCTGAACATCATGATAATGTAGCCCAGTGGTAGGCTCATCCAATAAATAGAGACAATGCCCAGAATTCGGCCGTGACAGCTCATACGCTAATTTCACTCGTTGAGCCTCACCACCAGAGAGCGTGTTGGCTGATTGACCTAAATGAATATAGCCAAGCCCAACGTCACAAAGAGCACTTAGTATTCTGGCCAATTTAGGGACATTCTCGAAAAAAACCACAGCATCCTCAGCCGTCATCTCTAATACTTGGGCGATATTTCTTCCCTTATAGGACACCTCTAAGGTCTCCCTATTATATCGCCTACCCTTGCATGAGTCACAGGCAATGTAGACATCGTTAAGAAAATGCATATCCAGACGAATAGCTCCATCACCCTGACATTTTTCACAACGCCCCCCTGGCATGTTGAAACTAAATCGACCAGCCCCATAACCACGCTGTCTTGCTAAGGGGAGTTTGGCGAAAAGAGCGCGAATCAAATCAAGCGCCCCCGTGTAAGTGGCGGGGTTTGAGCGAGGGCTTCGCCCCAGAGGTTTCTGATCTACAACAATAACCTTATCCAAAAATTCAATACCATTCACTCTATCATGGGCACCCGGAGTCGCCGACGCATGATTGAAATGACGTGCCAACACCCGCCTCAGAATGTTGTCAATCAGAGTTGATTTACCACTACCGCTGGGGCCTGTGATACTAACCATCATTCCCAAAGGTATGGATACGTCTATACCTTGTAAATTATTCTCACGAGCGTTAAGGATCGTTAGCTCACCCACTTTCTCAACTGGTTTTTTAGTTGAGCGCCTCACATCATGACCAGCAAGCCACCTACCAGTAATAGAGTCCTTATTCGCCATTACATCTTTGGGCGCACCAGCAGCAAGAACAAGACCGCCATGAATGCCTGCACCAGGCCCTATATCAATGAGCCAGTCTGCCACCCTCATCATCTCTTCATCATGTTCAACCACCACCACGGTGTTCCCTAAATCCCGTAACTGGGTCAAAGCACCGATGAGTCTCTCGTTATCAGCACTATGTAACCCGATACTTGGCTCATCCAGAACATAGATAACTCCCGACAACCCAGCGCCAATTTGCGTAGCAAGCCTAATGCGTTGTGATTCACCGCCGGAGAGGGTGTTACTTGCACGGTTGAGTGTCAGATATGATAAGCCGACATCGTTTAGAAAACGCAATCTTCTTTCCACTTCATCGACCACTCCTATCAGCGCATCACCACGATCCTCGGGCAAATTAATTTGTGACATCCATGCTGCAGCAGACTCTACTGACAAAGCACACAATTGATCTATACTAAGCATCGAGTCATCTTTCCCCTCAAGCTTTACCGCGAGGATCTCTGGCTTTAGCCGCCTGCCGCCACAGCGGACACAAGGATTCGCCTTGAGAAGTCGCCCCATACTGCGTCGAACAGCATTACTCTTACTCTCTCTGGAGAAACGTTCCACGCTAGAGCACAGGCCCTCAAAGCCCCGCTCTTTATCCCCATGAAGAACGACATCTCTAAATACTTTCGGAAGACTTTCAAATGGGCCGTCAATATCCACTTCCATATCAGCTGCCAACTTAGCTAAGAGCCTATCCTGCATGGTCTTCTTGCGTTTATTGCTTTTCCACATCACAATTGCACCTTGGGCAATCGATTTCGTGGAATCTGGGATCAACAACTCTGGCTCACATGACAACTCCGTTCCGAGGCCATGGCATAAACGACATGCTCCGTAGCTGGAGTTGAATGAGAAATGCTTGGGGGTTAGAGCAGGCAACACGAAGCCCGTCTCTGGGTTACGGAAACTTGTTGAATATGAGACTTCAGTGAAGTCGCTCTCATCTTGTTTTTTGACCAAACAGCATAGCTGACTTCCACATATGCGTAGTGAGGTTTCTATAGAGTCCGCCAGTCTACTCTCAGCACCACTTCTGATTACTAAACGATCGACTACTACCTCAATATTTTTCAGCTTTGCTGGCCAAGCTGAAATAACTTCATCTAGCTCATAGAGCTCATCATTGACACGCAAACGAACAAAACCCTGGCGTTGCAAATTTTCAATCAAGCTGACCGGGTCCACCGCCTCCTGCAGTGGGATAGGAGCAAGCAGCACGACTCTTGTTCCCTCAGAAAAACCAGCCAAACACCCAACAATATCTTGAGCTGTCATCTTGACCAACCTTTGCCCCGTCGATGGGTCATGAGGTACACCTGCACTGGCAAAAAGGATTCGCAGATAATCGTAAATTTCAGTGGCCGTCGCAATTGTTGAGCGAGGATTGACTCCACCACTTCGTTGTTCTATCGCAATCGAGGGGCTTAGACCTTCGATCGAATCCACATCAGGCTTGTCGAGCTGATGGAGAAACTGCCGAGCATAAGCACTCAAGCTTTCAACATAGCGCCTCTGCCCTTCTGCATAAAGAGTGTGGAACGCCAATGAAGATTTACCACTTCCACTGGGACCTGTGATCACGATCAACTTACCACGAGGTATATCAACGCTAATGTTACGTAGGTTATGCTGTCTTGCACCTTTGATGACAATCGTGTCCACGCCATTCTCTAGCTCAGCTCGAGACAGAAATCCATAGCGCATTGAGATTACTTGTATTTCAATCGCCTTTCGCCTAGACTAAGAACCTCATCGTGAGAGTTTTTGCTCCTTTTTTCAATGTTTCTGATTGTTTATTATGAAGCTGCGACCATTCATCCCGTGCATCACTGCACTCAGCCTGTCTTTGCTGTGCTCTTCATGCATTCGTGGCCTTCGTGTCGAAATGAGGCAACCTATTGACGCGCTGGCCGCTGTCGGCACGCATGCATTCGAGCAGGCTGCTGCGAAGGCTGTGCAAGAGCCATGGGTCGAAGGCAATCAGGTTGATATACTCGTAAATGGAGATGAGATTTTCCCATCGATGCTCAATGACATCAAAGCTGCCAAACGCAGCATTACCTTTGAGACTTACTTGTTTATCGAAGGTGAAATGGCCACGCAGTTTGTAGATGCTTTTTGCGAACGGGCACAAGCAGGGGTCAGCGTATGTGTCATCCTCGATTCAGTGGGAGCCATGAATATGGGAGATTCGAACCACCAGCGTATGCTTGATGCTGGAGTCGACGTCAGGCTCTATCATCCCCTGAACCTCAGAAACCTTCTCCGGTTCAATGTCCGCGATCATCGTAAAATCATGGTGGTTGATGGCCAAATCGGCTATACTGGCGGCTGTGGTGTCGCAGATTTTTGGATGGGAGACGCTGAAAGCCCAGAGAACTGGCGGGAGACACATTATCGATTAACCGGACCCGTGGTTGCACAGCTACAACAAAACTTTAACCAAAACTGGGTTAAATGTGGCGGTGATCAGCTAGACGGGGATCGGTTCTACCCTCGCTTAAAAAAAACGGGCAAAATGAAGGCCCAATCTTACAATGCCTCGCCCATCGAGAGAAATTACGCGATTCCCTACATCTATCGCCAAGCGATAGCCTCTGCCCGTAAAAACATCGTAATAAAAAACTCTTACATCTTCTTTGATAGAGCGATGATGAAAGCCGTCATCGGGGCGCGTAAACGAGGTGTTCATGTAGAAATTATTTTCGCATGGGAGCACACCGACGCTTGGCCACTGAGGCATTTATCAATTTATCAATACCACAAACTACTCAAACATGGAGTTCACATCTACGAATACAGGCCATCAATGATTCATTGTAAAGTCATGGTTGTCGACGATCAGCTATCCATTATCGGCTCAGCCAATATTGATCCGCGATCGCTTTACATCAATGATGAATCGAATGTAAACATACTTGATCGTCATTTCGCCCAAAGACAACTCCAGATCATCGCAGATGACAAGCTCAGCTCACAGCGCGTGTTAAAGCCTCCATTTTTCTGGAATCCGGTCACTATTCCATCTCGAGCGGCTGTTACTGTGATCTCGCCTCAACTCTGAGAACCGCGAGCTTAGATGCTTTGGCGGGACTTCTTGACAAAGTTCACCGCCTCATTATTCTCCCACCGCCTACCCCACCAGGTAGGTTTCATTATTAGGTAAGCTGGGCTGTGTCACAGATACACGCCAACAACATAACTAACTACGAATCAATTTCTTATGAACACCATACGCACATTCCAAACAGGCTCCGGCGCCGAGGGTAAATATCATTCCCTACCAGCACTCGAAGAGGCTGGACTCGGGAATATCTCACGCCTACCCATTTCTATTCGTATTGTCCTCGAATCTCTCTTAAGAAACTGTGACGGCCGCAAAGTTCAAGAGCAAGATGTTCAAAACCTAGCTGGCTGGAACGCGGAGAAGCCCGGAACTTACGAAGTCCCCTTCACCGTAGCTAGGGTAGTTCTTCAAGATTTCACTGGTGTCCCTCTTGTCGTTGACTTAGCTGCCATGCGCAATGCTGCAGCCGAAGCCGGTGCTGATGCTTCTGTCGTAGAACCTCTCGTTCCCGTTGATCTTGTCATCGACCACTCCGTTCAAGTCGACTTTGCCGGCTCTCAGCAAGCACTTGATAGGAACCTTCAAATTGAATTTATTCGCAACAAAGAGCGATACCAGTTTCTAAAATGGGGGCAACAAGCTTTCGATACCTTTGGTGTAGTTCCCCCAGGCATTGGCATTGTCCATCAGGTGAATCTTGAATACCTCGCTAAGGGTGTTCTTGAAAAAGATGGCACCTACTACCCCGACACACTCGTAGGCACAGACTCACACACCACTATGATCAACGGCCTTGGTGTCGTAGGCTGGGGAGTTGGAGGCATTGAAGCTGAGGCAGGGATGCTCGGTCAACCAGTCACCTTCTTGGTTCCCGAGGTTGTTGGTGTTCACCTCTCCGGCGAACTAGCAGAGGGCGTTACAGCAACTGATTTGACATTAAGTATCACCCAGCTACTTCGTGAACATGGTGTGGTTGGCAAATTTGTAGAGTTCTACGGCCCAGGAGCTGAGTCTCTCAGCCTGCCGGACCGGGCTACTGTTGCTAATATGGCTCCGGAATACGGTGCCACCATGGGCTTTTTCCCAATTGACGGTGAGACCATCAACTACCTCAGAGGCACGGGACGATCGGAAGAAACCTGTGCAACTGTTGAGAATTACTTCAAGGCTCAGGAAATGTATGGAATCCCTGCCAAAGGTGATATTGATTATTCTGTCTCACTCGACTTTGACATGGCGAGCGTTGTTCCTGCCGTTTCCGGCCCCAAGCGTCCCCAAGACCGAATCGATGTTACCGATTTAGGCAGTAAGTTCAATGAACTCTTCACGGCGTCAGTAGCTGATGGTGGTTATGAGCGACCCGCTGACACACGTAATACAGCTGTCGATCTTGAGCTTCACGCCCCAGCTGGCTTTTCTGCCACTGGTGCTGAGCTACTCAAAGAAGCTGGCACCGCAGTCGAAGCCAAAGCGGCCAATGATAAGCTCCAGCTAAAACACGGCAGCGTGCTGATTGCAGCCATCACCTCATGCACCAACACCAGCAATCCTAGTGTCATGCTCGCAGCTGGTCTAGTTGCCAAAAAAGCTAACGCACTCGGCCTTGGTGTCGCCCACTACGTCAAAACCTCACTCGGACCCGGATCACGGGTTGTTACCGACTACCTAAATGCCACCAACCTTCAAAAAGAGCTCGACCAGCTCGGCTTCCAGACCGTTGGCTATGGCTGCACGACCTGTATCGGCAACTCCGGCCCTCTGGCTCCAGAAATCGAAGATGCAATTAAAGAGGGTAACCTGGTGACTGCTTCCGTTCTATCGGGAAACAGAAACTTTGAAGCTCGTGTTCACGGTTCAGTCCGTGCCAGCTTCTTGATGTCGCCTCCACTGGTTGTGGCATATGCAATCGCTGGGCGCGTAGATCTTGATCTTGCCAATGATCCCATTGGCACGGACAAAGACGGCAACCTTGTTTACCTCAAAGATATTTGGCCAAGCACCGAAGAACTTAAAGAAGTCATCGATGCGGCTCTTGTGCCTGAGGTTTTCAACAAGCTCTACAGTGATCTTGATAATGCGAACCAAAACTGGGTAGATATTCAATCATCTACAGGGCCTACGTTCGAATGGGATGACGACTCTACTTATATTCAAAACCCTCCATTCTTCGACGGCTTCTCGCGCACTCCAGCAACGGAAGCAAAAGACGTGATCAATGCTCGCGCACTCGGAATTTTTGCAGACTCCGTCACCACCGACCACATCTCGCCAGCTGGTGCGATTGTGCCTACATCACCTGCAGGTCAGTATCTGCTCGAAAACGGTGTCGAAAAAGCAAAGTTCAACTCCTTTGGCTCACGTCGAGGCAACGACCGCGTTATGACGCGCGGAACCTTCGCAAACGTTCGTATCAAGAACTTGATGTGCGAAGGGACAGAGGGCGGTTACACACAGTATTTCGGGCCGTCCGAAGTTCCTGCGCCAGACAAAGAAATAACTTCTAAGGAGGGTGGCAAGCCATCCTTTATCTATGATGCAGCACAAGCCTACAAAGCCGACGGCACCGACCTCATCGTAATCGGTGGCGAAGACTACGGCATGGGCTCATCCCGAGACTGGGCCGCTAAGGGCACACGCCTCTTGGGCGTCTCAGCTGTTATCACCAAATCCTTTGAGCGAATTCATCGCTCCAACTTAATCGGCATGGGAGTCTTACCACTCAACTTTAAGAACAAAGCAGATTACGACAAACTCGCGGGCTTAGCAGATGCCACCTTTTCAATCACTGGTCTTGCTGGCGAACTATCCCCCATGCAGGACGCCACACTTACCGTGACTCAACCAGATGGATCCAGCTTCGATGTCAGTCTTATTGTCCGGATCGACACACCAGCAGAGGTCGACTACTACCTTTCTGGAGGGATTCTACCATATGTCTTGAATCAAATTCTAGATACAGCCGAAGCTTAAAGGTTCACCTTTATCGAAAATGACTCCCCTGTCTTTAGAGATACGGGAGTCATTTTTTTGCCATGGTGTTCTTTCGAATTACTCTATATAAAGCCACCATCCATGAAGTATCTCATCACTGGCGCCAATGGCTACATCGGCCTAAGAGTGCTCTCAGCTCTGAGTGAAACCAGTCATGAGGCGGTTGCTGTCGTACGTAACAAAGACCGTCTCCCCGCTGAACTTTGCAAACTTTTTGGCGACCGGTTAAGTATCATCGAGCTGGATTTCTTGAATGCTCTCAACAAGCAGGCAGCTTGCCCTGATGATATTGATGTTGCATACTACCTCATTCACTCCATGGGAGCTGGTGAATGCTTCAGTGACCATGAACAAAAATGCGCTGAGCATTTCAGTTCATGGATAAAGAACAGCCAATGTCAGCAAATTATTTATCTTTCGGGCCTGTTGCCCGAAGTGCATCAAGAAAGTGAACTTTCCAAGCACCTAGCTTCACGCAATAAGGTTTTTGAAATACTCCAATCTTCCGATATTCCACTAACGACCCTACGCGCATCGATCATCGTCGGCTCAGGTTCAGCCTCTTTCGAAATCATTCGCGACCTAGCCGAGAAGTTGCCGTTCATGATCACCCCAAGATGGGCCCGCACTCTCTGCCAGCCAATCTCGATCCGTAATGTCATCGACTACCTGATAGGCGTAAGCAACAAAAAAGAATGCCGCGGTAAGGCCTACGATATAGGAGGCCCAGAACTTCTCACTTACCGAGATATGCTACTTGGCTATGCTAAAACACGTGGCTTGAGACGCTTCATCATCCCAGTACCCTTTTTCACCCCACAGCTATCCTCATATTGGCTCTGTTTAGTAACCTCTACCAACTTCCAGCTCGCAAAAGCACTTGTGGGAAGCCTTCACATGGAGACGATTTGTCGGGAGCAATCAATACATAAGATCATCCCTCTAGATTTGATAAGCTATGATGAAGCGATCAAGCGAGCACTGTCCATCATAGCACAGAACCGAGTGCCCTCCACTTGGTATGGCGCTCTTTCATCAGGCGAGCTTAGCCTACAACAAATCAAAAACATCCACATTCCTGAACACGGAGTCGTCAGTGATGCCCAAGTCGCAAAACTCAAAGCCCCACGTGACCAAGTAGTTGATTCCCTGTGGGCGTTGGGAGGGAAGAATGGTTGGCCAAGTATGCTCTGGGCTTGGAGGCTCCGCGGCTTCTTTGATAAAATCATAGGAGGCATTGGTATGCGGCGAGGTGACGAGAATCTAGGAGATATAAAGCCTGGTGATGCACTTGACTTCTGGCGAGTTATTGTCGCGGACCGTGATGCAGGGCGCTTGACCCTCTGCGCAGAAATGAAAATCCCCGGCGAAGCATGGTTAGAATTCCAAGTCATAGATGGACAACTACACCAAACCGCAACCTTCCGCCCTAAAGGCCTACTGGGACGTCTTTATTGGTGTGCCTGCCTACCCTTCCATATCGTTTTATTCCCACGTATGGCCAGAGTGTTAGCTGATGGCTGGCCACAACGCATAGCTATGCACCAGAGCAACATCGCCGATTGAAAACACCAATCACCGTGATGATCAACATCACGACTTGCCTTCAACCAGTCATTCGCTAGCATAGCAGTCATGGACAAAGCTGAATCATGCGGTAACAAACCTTTATCTCAGGAAGTTGAGCCAGGAACTTACTTCTGGTGCTCATGTGGGAAATCAACCAATCAACCTTTCTGCGATGGCGCCCACAAAGGTACCGGCTTCGCCCCTGTCAAAGTAGTAGTAGAAGAGAAGAAGAAAATCTTCTGGTGCATGTGCAAAGCATCCAAGAACGGAGCGCATTGCGACGGCTCTCATAAAGACCTCTAACTCCTCGGGTCAGCCTTCGTGGAGAAGTTCCTCGCTTCATGCCCAATCGGGCAATTCAAGCCTGAAGTCGGGCAACCTTACCCTCACTTTATCTCCAGCAGCAGTTGTTCCGAAAAAAGCACCGCTCACATCGGCATTTGCATCGGTAACATGATAGCTATTATAGGAAAAGTCATCCCCGGGTTCCAATACTGGGGTCTGCCCGACAACGCCGTCGCCCTCGACGACGGTCACTTCCCCTCCCTCCTCACGAATCACCCATTTGCGACCTAAAATACGCACTCGCTCGGTAGACTCATTGAGAATTGTGATGAAATAGACGAATGGGTGTGGTTTGTCTGCAGGTGCATCCAAGGTTGGCATGTAGATGATGTCATCGACACGGACGCTCAGCCCATCTAGTTGTTGGTAATTACCCTCGTGATTGTTTGGCACGTATTAATTTTAGAAAATCCTAGCAACGCAGGCAAGCAATCTACACATTACTTTAAGAATAACTAGCTTCCTAATCGCTTCAATTTGCGCTTCACACTCACCTTCGCTGCTGGACTGATACGATCAACAAATAGTATACCATTCAAATGATCAACCTCATGCTGCAGGGCACGCGCCAACAACCCATCTGCCTCAAGCTCAAGCACTGATCCATCAAGCTGAGGCAATGATGCTTTGACGATACTTGGCCGTTTCACTTTAGCTTGAATATCACGAATACTGAGGCAGCCCTCTGTTTCACTCTCGCGTACCCCGTCCAATTCTAATTCTGGATTGATAAACACTAAGGGCATCACGTCCTCCACTTTGACATCGGCGCCATTCACTTTGAGAAAAGAGACACACTCTGGATCATGAGACACATCGACTACAGCCATTCTAATGTCCTTGTCAATTTGAGGAGCTGCCAAACCAACACCATGCGCATCCACCATGGTCTCAATCATATCCTCAGCTAGCTTACGAATTGAATCATCAACAACTTCAACCCTACTGCACTTCTTGCGTAAAATTGGATTTCCATACTGTGTAATTTCCAAGACCATAATTTTAATGAATTGAGTTAGTTGTCCTGATTAACCTTCGGTTGTAGCGATGACTCAGGTATTTTCACACGAGATGGCACATCTCGAGGATTGATGCCAGCCTCAATGAGCGCATTCTGCACTTGTATGAAACGCTCAAGCGGAATGCCTTTGTCAGGCTCCAGCTCAAGCTTTCGCTCTGGAAAGTTCTCACGGAAAACCCTCAGATAGTCAACCAGCACCGTCTCCTGAATACGTGTCGCATCGAGTGTGAGACTGCCGTCTGACTGGATAGACAAGACCGCTGCAGGCTCAACGACCTCAATGGTGGCGCTATCCTGAGCTAAGGCCAGCTCAATGTGCATCACTGGGCGCTTATTCTTTGGGTCTGTTGACACCGCAAAATAAATCAGCAAAATCGCCAAGATATCAATCAATGGAATGATCGGCACCGCAGGTATCTTGCGAATAGGTCTTTGGAACTCCACAGATCGACTTGGTAATAGCTTATTGAGATTTTAACTGTTGGCACGTGGCAACCACCTTCCCCATGATCACCTCAAGTCGGGCCGACATCGTTTCAATCTTACGATTGAAGTGACTGTGAGCAATGACTGTTGGCACGGCAACAACCAGACCCGCTACGGTGGTGTTGAGAGCCATAGCTATCCCTTGACCCACTTTGGCGGGGTCAGCCCCCTGCCCAACATTTGCAAAGACGAGCACAAGACCACTGGTTGTTCCCAGCAGACCAAGTAAGGGGGCAATCGTAATGACTACCTCCAAAATAGGCATGCCGCTGTGCATGTTGACAATTTCCTCGCGCGCAGCAGATTGCACAGCCTCTTGAACCTCCCCCTGCTGTTGGTCCGCAGCGTCGAATGCCACACCGCACAACCTAGCCAACGAGCTTTCTCCTGATTGGCAGCGCGACGCAAGGCTAGCTAACTCCCCAGCTTCTGCCCTCAGATCAATTTTATCTAGATCGGCTTCCAGAGATGCGGGAATAATCAAACTCTTCCCCAATGTCATCAGCTTGTAGACCACCACCGATACCGCAACCAGCGAACACGCAAGAATGGGGATCATAAACCACCCACCCTGGCGGAAGAAATTCCACACTACCTCCCAGGCAGCGGGCTCCGTACTATTCATCAGTATTTGCATAGATTGTAATAGAGTCTGACAAAGTGATGACCGCTAAGCCAGCATAGATCCAGCGGTAAATTGTCATTTTAAATGATGTGTAGGTAATTACCGTAGTCACCACACATTAAAAGTAAAAGTTGTAGATCAACTCAAGGGACTCACCCTTCAGCTCTTCCTGCACAGATTTAGGCATTTTAGGGAGTTCCACCTGCCTGAGCGCTCGCTGGGTGAAGCCTCGTTCAATAAAATTAGCCCCAATCACTTCCTGAAATTTGATACCTGAGACGTCTCCATCCTGATCCACATAAAAACGCATTGAAATAACACCCGGAACAATGTGATCGCGATGCTGTTCACAGTTACGCCTCCACTGCAACTCGACAGCCTCACTGATCAGAGCCTGATATCGACCGAGTGGCGAATTGCGCACATTAAGTGCACTTTTCCCCTGTCGGGTAATCGACCCCGTCACCCTCGTTTGCCTTGAGTGTCCGCTAAAGCCATCTTTTTTCGGGTCTTGTTCTATGTCCCCATCACCGAGATCTTTTTCCGACTCCTTTTGGGCAGTTTCACTGGAGTCCTCTTTCGGCTGATCCTCTGCTCCGCTCTCTTTTTTGACATCCTCCTTAGTATCACCCTCATCCAGATCCACTTGTAGAGCAGGTTGTTTCTCCCCAAGTGCAAGATGTTTGTTTTTAGCCTTCGCAGATAACACATCCTCAACCAAAGACTTGCCCGACAATTCTGGTTTATCGCTTTCTCCATCACTATTACTGGCACTTGCCTCCTGAGGCACCTCCGTAGCCTCTCCGCTCTTATCTCTGCCCAGTGAGCCTTCTTGATATGTTTTATTCACCGTTTCAACATGCCCCGGATAGAGTGGCGCAGCTCCGTCTTGTGCTGGGGTGTTAGGTTCAGCCCCCGGTGTAGCTGGCAACTCAGAAGCAGCGCGAGTGTTTCTCTCTCCTAGAATATCGGTTTCAGCCTCCGGAATACCTTCCTGAGCCGCTGTGGTGCGAGCGAAACGTTGCTTAACCTCATCTAGCCCTTTGCGGTCATCTGGATTTTTATCTACCAACTGAGGTTTGTTTTTCGGTGATGCCTGCTCATCTTTTTTAGGTTCAGGTTCAGGTTCAGGTTTAGGTTTAGGTTTAGGCTTTGGCTTGAGAACTTTCGGAATCACTGGATCTGGCTTCTTAACATAAGGAAGCATCACAACGGTTACTTCAGGCTCAATTTCAGCAGGAACCTTGGAAGCTTGATAAGCAAAAACTGGCAAATCTATCATGATTACCGCCATCCATAAGGCAAGGACGAGCACGTGCAGAGCTACCGCTACAAAAGCAGAGGTGAAAGCACGTTTTTGCCTGACAGAAAAGCCACTCACAGCACCACTCTAATTTCCAATTACTAAATTGCAAACCTAGAGGCTAACCTGCATCATCTTGATTGTGAACATTGAGGTGGATTGCATCGACTCGCAGCGGATTGACCAGTTCTTGGTTTCCCGACTGCCGGAGCTATCGCGCTCACGAATTCAGGCACTCATCAAATCAGGCGACATCCTACTCAACCAAGAAAAATCCAAGGCCAAGCAGCAGGTTAGCAGTGGTGATCAAATCTCTATATCTATCCCCGAGGAGGAAAGCGTGGTAGCGCTAGCTGAAGATATTCCTATTGATGTCATCTATGAAGATGACGACCTCATCGTCATCAACAAAGCGCACGGTATGGTCGTTCATCCAGCAGCCGGCAATACAGGCGGAACCCTAGTGAATGCGCTACTACACCACTGCGAAGGGCAACTCGCAATCAATGAACAAGCTCAGAGGCCAGGTATCGTACATCGTCTTGATAAGGACACATCAGGCTGCATCGTCGTTGCGAAAAACAACGATTCCATGCAATCACTCATCAAGCAGTTTCACGACCGCACTACAGAAAAACGCTATCTCACCATAGTACAAAGCAGGCCGATTAAAGACAAAGATAGTGTTTTTACCCACATTGGCCGCCACCCTGTTAATCGTTTGAAAATGACGGTAGTGAATCCAGGTAGTGGCAAGTCAGCTATTACAGACTACCAAGTCCTCCACCATGCAGATGATGGCACCTGCCTGATTTTATGTGATTTGCACACTGGTCGGACCCATCAAATACGTGTTCACATGGTACACATTGGCACTCCAATTTTAGGCGACCCCATCTACGCCAAGCCCAATCGACAAGCCGTTCAACCAGGTAGACTTATGTTGCACGCTTGGCAGCTTGTCATTGACCACCCAAGAACTGGTGATCGAATGGCTTTCGAGGCACCTATCCCACCAGAATATCAACCGTGGACAAAGCATCTGAGTTTATGAATGACGAATCATTAATCGAATCCTTATTGCCGGCTGTAGAGCAGCAGCTAGAATCAGAACAAACTCCTTATGTGAAGGCCACCTTTGATCGGCTTGTCGAGCAGGAAGAACTCAGCCCTGATCAAGCAAAAGAGCTCATTGCTATTTGTTTAGCAGATGAGTCAAATCGCATGTATATCGATAAGCGCGACTTTGATATTATACGATATCAACAGCTACTCGAAAACTTACCAAGTGAAATCGCCGAGGAATGAAGATCAATACAGGGAATAACGATCAACACAGCTAAGCTGCGACCCTACCCTCTCGCCCCCTACTCTTCCTCGTCCTCCGCCGGAGGAGCCTTGGGTATCTTCTCTACCTCATCGAGGACATTGATCATATCAACGCCACGAGCTGCAGAAGTATCCAGACGAAAGTCTAATCTCGGCGTGCAACGAAGCACGACTCTTTTAGCAATACGATTTTGGATCAAGCCACGTTTCTGCTCAAGTTGCTCGACTACCTTGCCGCCATAACCACCGAGCACACCCACAAACACCTTCGCTTCACGAAGGTCTTGGGTGATATCTACTCCACTTACAGTGACAAGCGCACCGCCAAATTCAAAATCACGTTGCAACACCGTACTTATCTCACGACGCAAAAGCTCATTAATTCTGTCAAGACGCTGACTCATAAAACAATCTGTTGATCCATAGCCTATCAGACCTACGATTAGAGAGTCTGCTCAACTTTCTCGAGAATGTAACACTCAATGATGTCACCCTCTTCGTATTCATTGAACTCACCTAAGCGAATACCGCACTCGATACCCTGCTTAACCTCATCAACCTCGTCCTGATGGCGACGTAATGTAGACATCTTGCCATCAAAGACAGGAACACCGCCTCGTAACACACGGGCGTGTGCTGTGCGGGTAACCTTGCCGTCTTTGGCAATACAACCTGCAGCGCGACCGCGACGCACTTTGAACACCTGCTTCACCTCTGCGTGACCTATGATGGTCTCGCGCGTCAGCGGGTCGAGCAATCCAAGCATAGCTTCCTCGACAGTATCAATGAGCTCGTAAACAATGGAGAAGAGCTTAACTTGAACACCTTCACGTTTAGCAGCACGCACTGCATTACTTTCCACTTTTGTGTTAAAGCCAAGAACTACAGCATCCGATGAGCTAGCCATCAGTATGTCATTTTCAGTGATAGCTCCTGCCGCCGACTTAATAAAGCGAGGCTCGACCTTGTCACTCTTGATTTCGTTAATTGCATTTTCAATCGCTTGCACAGACCCCTGCACATCACCTTTAAGAATAATCTTAAGCTGAATGGTATTATCACCTTCTACCATAGA
Source organism: Akkermansiaceae bacterium (assembly GCA_049631945.1). Classification (GTDB taxonomy): domain Bacteria; phylum Verrucomicrobiota; class Verrucomicrobiia; order Verrucomicrobiales; family Akkermansiaceae; genus Oceaniferula. Next base: position 6,057 of record JBNABE010000017.1, on the reverse strand, counting down.
CATAAGGTCTTCCATACGGCTCTTCTTGGGACGCACTAGGCGCGCGTTACGCTTGTCTTCTAAACGTTCTTCAGAGAGCTTTTTGGCAGCACGCTCGTTCTTCATCTGCACAAGCTCATCTCCCACATGAGGCAATTCAGCGAAACCGATAATTTCAACAGGTGTGGCGGGCCCAGCCTCCTTCACTTGTTCACCGAGATCATTGAGCATTGTTTTCACCTTGCCAGCATATGGGCCACATATAAATGGAACGCCAACCTTCAAGGTTCCCGCTCTAACCATCACCGTAGCAGTAGGTCCTTTACCTGCTTGCACGCTTGCCTCAATAACTGAAGCGCGAGCATTCGCTCTGGGGTTGGCTTTCAACTCAAGAACCTCTGCCTGGAGGGCCATTAGCTCAATCAGCTCGTCCATTCCCTGTCCAGTCACTGCTGACACTTCAACGCATTCAACATCACCGCCAAAATCAACAGGCTGAAGTTCATGCTCCATGAGTTGCGTCTTTACCCGCGTTGTGTCAGCCCCTGGGGTGTCACATTTATTAATTGCCACAATGATAGTCTTACCAGCCTTCTTGGCATGTTCAATTGCCTCAACAGTCTGAGGCATGATCCCGTCATCCGCGGCAACCACGAGTACCACAATGTCAGTAATATCCGCACCACGAGCACGCATTTCAGTGAAAATTGAGTGCCCAGGAGTATCAATGAAGCTTATCGGGCGACCTTCATGCTCTACACGGTAGGCGCCGATGTGCTGGGTAATACCACCAGCTTCGCCAGATGTTACACGGCTTTTACGAACAAAATCCAACAAGGAGGTCTTGCCGTGATCAACGTGCCCCATAAATGTAATAATCGGAGCGCGGTATTCGAGGGTTTCCTCGTCCTCTTCCTCTATTTTTTTTGCCTTAGGCTCTTTAATCTTTTTCTTTTCCTTGTGCACTCCTGCACCCTTTTCACGCTTTTCACGCTCAAAAGTAAAACCATGCATTTCACATAATTTCTCAGCAATGTCCGGTTCAATTGCTTGGTGTGGAGCCACGAAAACTTCCAATTTGATCAAGTCTGCCATCAACTGGAAAGACTTCAGGTCCATCAAGTCGGCTAGATCACTGACAATGATGGGCGGCTTTATGGTGATCACATTACCTGCCTTATCGCCACCCTCAGAAATACCTTGATCACTGCTTACCTCAGATCCCGCAGATGAAGCATCAACCGCAAATTCATCATTCTCATTCTCAATCAGCTTGGAAATGGCGGGCATCTTTTTCTTATCCCCGCCTTTTTTCCGGACAACTGAGGTCTTCTTTTCGCCACCTTCCTCTTCAAAAATATCGAGGGCCTCCTTCTTTTGGTCATCCACGGTTTTCACCTTGGATGCCTCAACGCGCTGCCGCTCACGGCGGGATAATTTCTTATCGGTGTCGCTTATGAGATCGAGGCTGTCCTTATTTTTTTTAGGTTTGTCGCTTGAGTCGGCCATACTGAGTATTTAGTGGTGGGGGTAGATTGCTGGAGAAGTTGAGTTACGAAATGATGAAGGTATAATTATAAAATAGACGAGTAGCGAATTAAGCCTCGGAGCTTTCTGCTTTAGGCGCGGCAACATCTTCATTCGCACCTTCTTCTGCACCTTGGTCTGCACTTGCTGGCTCAGCGGTGCCCTCGGCTTCCGCAGCTTCGTCTTGCTCAGACTCAGAGCCCTCATTCGATGGGGCTTCCACTGGCTCCGCGGCATTTGGTGACTCTGATGGCACTGCCTTAGAGAGAATCGCCGCTGCCTGCTCCTCATCTACCTCAAGCGCTTGAGCGATGTATTCCGCAGGCATTTGAGCAACAAGATCAATGCTGGCACCACCTGCCCTGAAGAGCTTATCTGCCATTTCATCAGTGATACCAAGATCCTCGGCCAAGTTATGTGCTGCGTCTGTAACGCGCTCTTCGAATTGTTCGTGTTGAGTCTCGTCTTTGCTGACCTGGACGTCCCAGCCCATTAGCTTAGCGCTAAGTCTAGCATTCTGTCCACGACGGCCAATGGCTTTACTGAGTTCCTCCTCATCGACAGTTACAGAGACTACTTTATTCTCCTTATCGAGACTAATCGTTCTGATGTTTGCAGGCTTTAGCGCATCGACTACGAACTCAGCAGGATCATCACTCCACCGAATGATATCTACTTTTTCATTGTTCAGCTCACGGACAATATTCTTCACACGAGCTCCACGCAGACCAACACAAGCACCCACAGGGTCGACTTTGTCATCATTACTAGATACCGCCACCTTAGTGCGATAACCAGCCTCACGAGCAATTGCACGAAGCTCCACTGTGTTGTCTGCAATTTCAGCTACCTCAGACTCAAACAAGCGTCGGACAAAATTGGGGTGGCTACGCGAGAGAATAATTTCGGGACCGCGTGTCTCGTTTTCAACAGCAACAACGTAGACGCGGATGCGATCACCAATATTATATTCTTCAGTAACGACTCGCTCACGTGAGGGAATACGCCCCTCAAATTTACCGAGATCTATCAGCACATCACTCTTCTCAAAGCGTCGCACAGTACCACTTACAATGTCACCCGCACGATCCTTGTACTCGTCGTAGATCATTTCCTTCTCAGCCATACGCAAGCGCTGCATCATGGTCTGTTTCGCAGTCTGAGTCGCAATGCGGCCAAAGTTTTTGGGAGTCACATTAAAGGCAACTGTATCACCAAGCTCAGCATCTGGCTTGTTTTTGCGTGCTACGGAAATGGGAACTTCGTTAAACTTATCAATGTAATCATCATCTGCAACCACACTAAGTGTAGCATGAATCGTAGTATCTCCCTTGCGAGTATCTACATCAGCTTGAAGTTCCTCAATAGCGTCGGCGCCCGGCACCATTTTGCGGTAGGCTGAGATGAACGCAAATTCGAGAGCAGCAAGAACCTTGTCACGGTCAATGCCTTTTTCTTTTTCGTAGTAATCAATGAGTGCGACGATATCGTTGGTCATAGCTTTGGATAATTGATTGTATGTAGTTAAAAATGAATCCCTTAATTACTGGTTATTCCAGGTTGTGCGGGGCGTTTATATTAATGTGATAACTTGATAAGATCTTGATAAAAAATTTATTAGAACCCTGAGACACAAAAGAGTGGGTCTGATGACCCACCCCCGAACGTTTCGCAGAGCTGATACTGGATACCTGTATGGCCCAAACGCTTATCTGACAAGTAGAAACTGGTTCTTTCTTCCGAAATGAGAGCACCCATTAGACTCAAAGATTCCCACGCCATGGGTATCGCCGAAGAGTTGCATATCAAGCACATCAGGCATCCATGATAAAAACATATAAAAACGCTCAATTTTCTCTTGCCTAAATGTCATCGGTACGTATTTTGCGCCCCGTCCCAAGTTTGCCTTTCGGCAGACCAAGACAAAGAAATCCAATCAAAGCGCAGGTAGCTCAGTTGGTAGAGCAGTTGGCTTTTAACCAATTGGTCCTGGGTTCGAATCCCAGTCTGCGTACTTTCTTTCTTAATCACCCGCCACCATGGCGGGTTTTTTTGTATCCACATCTCGCCAACACCTCACCCAAGCAGACTGGGATGAGACCCCTTTCGGAAGCCCCTCGCAAAGGGGTTGGGGAAACTGGGTTTGAATACACAGGCCTTCGAGCATCGCGATGCCCCCCTTATGCCGACGGGTTCAGAGGCACACTCCACGTAGAGAGTAAGCCCAGACTTGTGGCTCGCTTGCACTCACCTACAACAATGCGTCACACACTACGCAGCATCTACATCATCGCGTAGATTCTTGATGATGAACTCCTGCCGATCTGGCGTGTTTTTGCCCATGTAGAAAGCCAGCATCTCTTTAATCCCCTTACCTTCTTCCATGATGACTGGGTCAAGGCGCATATCTGGGCCAATCATAAAGGCAAATTCATCAGGTGAAATCTCGCCCAAGCCCTTGAAGCGGGTGATTTCCGCAGCTTTACCAAGCTTCTCGAGTGCCGCCACGCGCTCATCTTCATCATAGCAATAGATAGTCTCCTTTTTGTTCCTCACTCTATAAAGTGGCGTTTGAAGAATGTGCAAATGCCCCTCCCTGACAAGCTCTGGGAAAAACTGCAGAAAGAAAGTCAGAAGCAACAATCGAATGTGCATTCCATCAACATCAGCATCGGTGGCGATAACGACTTTGTTGTAACGCAGGGTCTCCAGGCTTTCCTCAATATCGAGTGCGTGCTGCAGGAGGTTGAACTCCTCATTTTCATAAACTACTTTACGCTTTAGGCCAAAAGAGTTGAGCGGCTTACCCCGCAGAGAAAAGACAGCCTGGGTCTCAACATCACGACTCTTGGTGATTGAACCACTAGCACTATCCCCCTCGGTAATGAATACCGTGGATTCTAATGCACGCTTATGCTTGCTGGCCAGGTGTGCGCGACAATCACGCAGCTTCTTGTTGTGCACCTTTGCTTTGCGAGCTCGCTCACGAGCAATTTTTTTAACTCCAGAAAGCTCCTTGCGCTCACGTTCGGAGGCAACAATACGCTTCTGCAAAGCCTCTGCCTCCTTGGGGTTTTTGTGTAAGTAGTTATCAAGGTGCTCTTTTAAGAAATTGGTGACAAAGGTTTTGATTGTCTCGCCATCTGGCGAAATGGTCATGCTACCTAGCTTGGTTTTTGTCTGGCTCTCAAATACTGGCTCTTCAATACGAACCAAAACGGCAGCTTCCAGACCATTGCGGATATCAGCAGGGTTATACTGCTTTTTATAGAAACTTCGGATCACATCAACAATCGCCCCACGAAATGCCGCGAGGTGCGTTCCTCCCTGTGTCGTGTGCTGACCATTGACGAAAGAGTAGTATTCCTCGCTACCATCCGGAGTATGCGTAAAGGCAATCTCAATATCTTTACTGCGTAGATGAATAGGCCCATAGAGAGCCTCGCTTTCCATTTCCTCTCTGAGTAAATCGAGCAAGCCATCCTTGGACTTAAACTTCTTGCCGTTGTATACAACAGCCAAACCTGGATTAAGATAGGCGTAATAACGACACATCTTCTCCACATACTTACCCTTGAATGCTGTTTTTTTGGGGAATATCGTGCGATCCACATCAAATGCCAAGCGCGTGCCGTTGTCGTCAGCATCCTTGCGCGGCTTCTTCATCTCCTCGACAACCTCGCCCTTGCTAAACTCGATCGCCTTGGTCTCTCCGTCTCTCCAAGCTTGTATCTCGAAAAATCCAGAAAGAGCGTTAACTGCCTTAATACCGACACCGTTTAAACCCACAGACTTTTTGAAAGCTTCACTATCATACTTGGCACCTGTGTTGATCTTCGCCGCGCAGTCCATCAGCTTTCCGAGTGGAATACCACGACCAAAATCTCTCACCTCAACTCTGCTTTCGTCATCAATATCGACGCGAATTTCACTACCATAGCCCATTACAAACTCATCAATCGAGTTGTCCATAGCCTCCTTCAGCAAGATGTAAATGCCATCATCAGCACTCATTCCATTCCCCAACTTGCCGATATACATACCGGGCCGCATCCGGATATGCTCTTTCCAATCAAGGGACTTAATATCTGCTTCGGTGTATTCTGCTGCCATGGGATGTTGGGGAAATAACGGAAAAAAAGGGAATATCATAGGGCAAAAAAACCCCAATGACTTAGTTAAGATGTCTTAAACGCTCAGTGAATGCAACCCCGATTTTCCAACAAAAACCGACTCACCTCCTCATTGACAAGCACAAGTACTAAACTAAGATCATTTCAATGGAGAGTGAAGCGTGCCTGGTGGCCGCCGCGGTTTTCAAAACCGTTGAGAGGCTGTCATGGTCTCTGGTTGGTTCAATTCCTTCCCTCTCCGCCATTACTTACTTTGCAAGCTTTCATATAGATAGGAGATTCTTTCCTTACTCGGGACGCTCGTAGCCTCATTGATCTGCGCCAAAGACTCCTCAAGCTCGTCAGTCCAATAAAAGACTCCCTTTTCGAGAAAAAGAGCCGGCAGTGAATACCTGCTCCTCATTTTCCTCCACTGTGC
>JBNABE010000016.1:0-22931 GCA_049631945.1 Akkermansiaceae bacterium | reverse complement strand
AGCTTTTATTGGCACGAGGGAAGATCTCATCAGCATGCAGAGTTGTTAGCTGATGATCATGGGCACGATCAGGATCACGGTCACGGGCATGGGCACGGACATGGGCACGGACATGGGCACGGACATGGACACGAACACGGACACGACGAGGATTGCTCAGATGCCTGCACAGGGCATGATGAAGTCATTTCGGGTAAGGTTGCTGAGATTGGTAATGTTGTTGAAGCAGGCCTTCCCCTAGTTACAAAGGCACAGCTAACCATCAAGCAGATGGAGGCATACACGCGGCGTAAGACAAACAATGCGCCATTAACTATTGCTCACCGGAAGCACTTGCATGGTCAGGTAGAAGACAAGCTTCGCTTGGCATATGAACTAGACCCAACCAATTATACCAATTATGGTAACTACCATTTGTTCCTGTTCACCACCAGTTATGGAAGATCGGATGGCGATGAGACAGCGGCTCTAAAGCTAGCTCACAGGACGCTGAAAATTTGTATGCAAGAGAGCGTAGACCCAGCTCCTTGGGTCACTGCAGCAAGTGCCGCATACAACGTGCTAAGCCACATTGGCCGGCACCACGCGAGTTATTCGATCGCAGAAGCCAAACAAAGTTTGGAAGACTTCGATTATTGTATTGAGAGACACACAAGCATTTTGAGTGAAGCTCTTTCGGAAGGTCGTTCAATTCCCGAGTCACGCATCAGGGAGATGGCTGAACGAGTTAAGTATTTGTCCAAATTGCGCAAGGCTCAAGGTATTTACATGAAACGTATTATGACCAGCGGAATGGCCGCAAATTAAGCGTTTTTTGCAAAACAGTTATCCAGATGATATCGCCATCAACAAATGCTTCCGAGCACCCCGAAAAATCAGCAGCTGCGATCAGCCGTGATGGTTCGAGAAGTGCGTCTCAGGGAGCAGCCTCAGTGGCTACAGATTCGAGTTTCAAGCCAGGCATGAGTGGTGGGGAATTATTGGGTTTGATATTTCAAACATGCGATGACTTGGGGGTTTCTGATGTTCAGCTACGTTCAAACCTTCCGGTATATATTGAGACAAACAGTGGCATGGAATGTCTTCCGCAACTGGGTATATTGTCATCAGATGATGTTTACCAAATCTACTGTGAATTGTTGAAAAATAGAGAGTCTGCTAGTCACGGATTCGGCGAGGAGAATGATGTAGATGATCGCTCAAGTCGTAAAATAGATGAGGCTATTGATGGCTTTAAAGAGTCTGCGGTAGATGACTTCTCCTGCAATGGAATATTCATTCCGGCTACTGGCAAAACATCAGGCCGTTTACGCATTCAGGTTCATCTTAGTGCCAGTGGGCTGGGTATCACATGCCGTATATTAAATGATTCAATTCCTGAGCTCGATGTCTTGGGTATTGATCCTGATACGGCAGAAATGCTCAGGATAGCCGTTCAGAGAAGAGCTGGCCTGTGCTTGGTAACTGGTCCTACGGGATCAGGTAAATCCACAACTCTTGCTGCCATTATTGATTGGCTAAGACGCAACCATCCTAAGCACATCGTTACGGTCGAAGATCCAGTGGAATACCAATATCCCGCAGACATGGATGATCCTAATGTTCCTGGGTGCAAAATAATGGCGCCTAGTATTGTAACCCAGCAAGAGGTTGGTCGTGATCTTGAATCATACAGGCAGGGCTTGAAAGACGTGCTACGTAAGGCTCCGCATGTTATTCTACTCGGTGAGATTCGTGACAGAGAGGCAATGGAGACATGCATGGAGGCCGCGCAAACCGGTCACTTAGTTTTATCAACTCTGCACACAACGGGCGCAGTCAAGACAATGGGTCGTATTTTAGAAATGTACCCAAGAGAAAATCACCCTGCTGTGTTGAATCGTCTCAGTGAGATACTCATTTTTATCCATTCACAAGGCTTGCTAAGTGGTGTTGATGGGCGAGTGCTAACCTATGAGTTTCTACAAAACAATGATGACGCGACTTCCAGTGCAATTGGCAGTTACGACAGGGGATCTCGAGCACTCGAAGATGTGATCAAACGATCCGGTAACATCGCATGGGATGATAAGCTAAGCAGCTTACTGAATGAAGGTAAGATTAGCCAAGAAACTTTTGAGAATGCTAGAATACACAGAGAAGATACTGAGTATGTTTAATGTTAAAATGGCATTCTTAAATACGTGATAGCTATCACAAAACTATGAATAATACTATGAAAATGAACAAAACTGCAACCAAGTTAAAACCAGGTATGACGCTCATTGAGATCACTGTTGTGATTCTCGTTTTGCTGACCCTGATTGCCGTGCTCTTTATCGGAGCGAACATCTACAAGAAAGGCGCAAACCGTGCTGCTTGTATCCTTAATATTCGCAACATTCACCAAGCTGTTCGTGCGGACCAGAACCTCACCAAAAAGAATGTTGGAGATACTCTTGCTGAGACCACTATTATGGGAACTGCAGATTCATACATTGAGGTGAGCCCTACCTGCCCTACCGATGGCATCGTCTACACGCTAGAAGCAACTTATCCAGCCACTGGAACAGTTGCAGCAACATGCACTAACAATGGAACCGGTGGTGCTACTATCACCGATCACGTTCCTGATGCCGCCGATACTACCGGTTGGTAATATACCAAATTGACCAACTTTAGCACTGTTGCCGGTCTTAGAAGCCGGCAACGGTGTTGTAGTTGTCTCTTTGGACTAATTGATTTGATGAATTTGCAATGAAAATCAACTTCCGTGCTGTGTGGAAGTCATAAAAAATACAGCAATCTTTAAGCAAGGTATTCTCATGAGTGATTTTAAACATCCATCAGAGCTCAATGTATTACAGCAATACCGCCGTTCAGTAAAAGTTGCCAAAACAACGAGCCGAATGAAGAACATGGCTTGGTATCAAGATCCGTTAGATTTAGATATCCAAATCCATTGTTATCTAATGGATGATGCTGGTATGTCATGTTATTTATATGTCAAATCTAGTAATGTGTTTGAGAAATTTGAGGGTCTCAATCTACGTCAGTTAGATCAACGTGAAGAGCTTGAGAAATTTATTGATGCCATCCTAGAGCATGATTCTTGCCGAGGAGCAAAATCAGTCGGTATAGTTTTCTACCTTGCTGATGAATTCTCCCTCGCTGGAATGGGGCCAGAGTTTAGGAATCCTGCTGAATTATCCTCTCTGCGTGAAATGATGCGTGAAGATCCCAAGGAAATTCTTGATGATAAAACAATATCAACAGAATCTCATGCGTGGAGATTATTTCCGTATGCGGGAGCGGCAGCGGGAGGTGAATTTGCGACGGCGGTTGCTGTATCTCAAAGCCGAAGCGCTACGCTGAAAATGTTCAGAGAGATAGGCAATGAGAAAAACCTTCCAATACGTACATGTGCACTTAGTGCTCCGCTGTGTGCCATTGGTTTGGTTCCTTTGTTTTCCGATACTAGTAAAGAAGGTGCGGTCTGTTTGTTCAATTATCACGCATTTACCTTAATGGCTTTTTTTAATAGCCAGGGTAATTTAGCGGTTATGCGTTATATGCCGCATCCTAATGGTGCGATGATGCCAGCAAATATAGGGCCTGCTATTCAATCGACAGCTACCGCTTTTGAAATGGAAAGGCCGGACATCATGGTCGTTTCGATGGTGGGGCATGATGTCGCTGCGATGACAGCTACATTGCAAGAAACATTACCTGCGGCAAGTGTTGGGACTGTAAACCCTGAGGATCTGATTGATTCATACGGCTTGCCTGCAGGCTGCCCCTTGGAGGTGATTGCTGTTACTCAAAAGCTAGATCCAGAGATTTGCTCTCTCGCAAGTAATGAAACTTTCCAGTCCCTTCATGAGGAAGGCTGGAACACTCAGGATTTCTTGTCCGCGGATCAGGATGAGATCGACATGTTTCCAGACATGGCGGATATGAAGGTTTTGAGATTTGGGCGAAGGGTTAGAAAAGTAGCAGCATTGTTAATGATCGGTGTATTTAGCTATGGTGGCTATAATACTTTCAGCAAGGTTAACAGTGATATATGGAAGCATCAGCCTACTAACTACAAATCAGAAACGCAGACCCTTAACGAGGAGCTCAGGCGCTATGAGCACTGGGATAATTTACTGATGGATCGCTCAAAGGGTTGGGTGTGCTTGGAATTGGTTGCACGTATGATTCCTGCTGACAGCAGTGTTGTTCTCAAGGCTGTTAGCCATGATGTTAAACTTAAAAAAGATAACAAGACTGATAGGCACGGGTTTTCCAAAAATTGGATTATTGATGGTTATGCTACTGATCGTGGAATTGAACATCTAGAGAAACATTGCACTAGCGAGGGTATCAATAAGTTGTTTCATGAAGTTGCCAAAAGTACAGAAAACGCGGCCTATCTGCCTAATATTGGCCAGCGTGACATTACAGTGAGTTTAGTCCCACGGGCAAACCCATCCTACAATAGTTTTAATAGTCAAAAAGCAGGTAGTGCTTTTGAGAGGACGTTCAAATTGTCTGTCACTCAGAATATATCTGCGGAAGATGATATGGCTTTAGCTGCTGTGGAAGGAGTCAATAAATAACACTATGAGTGAGCATTATCGACAGCCTATCACTGTATTCGGTCTCATTCTGCCAATTATGGTTATGTTGGTGCTCATCGTGGCAGTGCTGTCTTACACTTCGTCTGTAAAACAACAGTACGCGGTTAAGAAAAAGCAGTATAACACATCACAGACAGCTAAGCGTAAGTTGGAGGCTCTTAGGGGTGAGATTAGAGTTCATAAGCCTAAAATGACAGCATGGGATGATATGTTGACTAGTGAAACGAGAGGTACGTTCCTTAAGCATTGGAAAGACGCAGCACATGGTTTTACAGGCAAAGAATTGACTAAGTCATCTCGAAGTTGGATTAACTACAGTGAAGGCTTGGGTAAGGGTATTAGCCAGCCATCTAGTCAAGTGGTCATGTCATTTGTTGGCACCTATCGAGCCATGCAAACAGCGTTAACGAAATTGGAAACAACGCTACCCACAATGCAGCTTGACTCATTGAATATGACGCAAGACGGAAATGGGAAAGGTGTAAAATTCACCACTAAACACACAGTATGGACACGAAGGTAGAAATAATCATTCTCGTGTCTATGCTGTCATTCTCGACATTATGGGCGCAAGAGGCAAAGCCTGCTGACTTAACAGCGGAAACTGTCGTGCTTGTTGATACAACAAGCTCACGCTTGCTCATAGGTGAGCAGAAAAAAATGGATTGGGTTGATGATATATATAAGCGTATGACCATTTCCAAACGCTCAACCGGGCCGTTTGGTATGTCGCAGGATCCAAATGCAACAGTGATAAAGCCTCGTGAAAAAAAGGTAGAAAAAGGAGCTTTTCTTGAGGCGGTTGGTGCAATCGTGATCAATACCGTCATACCATTTGATCGCACCTTTATCAGCAATTCTCGTGAGTTCTCAGTCGGAGATCAATTTCCAATCATAAAAAATCAAAGGCAGTTCGATGTTGAAGTAGTATCTGTCAGCTTAAGGGGCATTATATTTGAAAATACCGCGACAGGGGAACGGGTAAGAAAAAAGCTTAATACCCTACCCTCAGGTATGAAAAAAAGTTCAAGTTTGGGTGCTATACCCGGCGTTTACGCGGCGAACAAAAAAAATGTTAGGCCGCTCAATCTTGATGATGAATCTCTGGGCCGAATTAATAAATAGGCTTATTCCACTAACAAGAAATTATACACTATGAATCCATTCAAACAGAAATTGCTATTTTTGGGGCTGTTGCTTTGTTCTTATGCAGCCAATGCACAGACCGAGACTGTCGAGGTAGTCAAACCAGAAGGACAGGCTGCAGCGAGTTTGATTAATAACCCAGCGCCAGCTGAGGCTGCAGCTGATCACGGTGATGATCGAAACACTAGTGCCACCGAGGGTGAAAACAGCAATCCTATAGAAGCTGAGGAAGGTGGTTTTTTGATCAAGGATGCAAACATCAATGATATTTTCCAGCTGCTCGCTAAGCGATCAGATAAGCAATACTTCCACAACAATAAGTTAAACACCATTGATTACCAGGTCACAGGGCACCTCAGTGGTGACGTAGACCCGCTCCAGCAGATGGAGGAGCTCGCTTTTCAATATGGGCTTCGAATGTATGTGAAGGGAAATACGGTGTATGCCATGATGAGTGATCAGCTGAACAATCTGCCAGCCAAAGAATGGACCTATTCGCTGCAATACCTGCGCCCGACGGATATCGAGCAAATCAAAGCGCTCATTCAGCCCATGTTGTCAGTTGGCCGCGGTATTGTGAATTATGAGCCTAAGACCAATACAATTATCGTCATCGACACGATGAGAAATATTGAGATGGTGGAGAAACTACTCAAGAAAATCGATAAACCAAAAGGTCAGATCGTTGTGGAAGTGAAAATTTTGAGGGTGAATAATAGTGAAGGCTCTCAGACGGGGGTGGACTGGTCGGCTTCGCTTGGAGATAACGGAACATCTATTGAGTTAACTAGGAGCCTGAATAGTGTGTTTGGTTTGCCGTCTAACTGGTCGACTGATCCAATCACTCAGTCAGCCATTGTCGGGGGATCTAGTACTACGGGGGCAGATGACCCCAATCTTTCCAATAACATTATCCTGTCACCTTTGCAACTGAGCGGGGTTCTGCGTGCTTTGAACGAGGGTAACATAGTAGATCAAACATCCAATCCAGTTGTCATTACGGAGGATAATGAGAAGGCATCGATCTCGCTAATTGATCGGGTGCCTATTATTACTACAACGACGAACCAAGGTACGAGCACCAGTTCAGTATCCGAAGAGGTTCGCTACACTATTGATGCTTCCGATTCCACTGATCCAGAAACTACACGTGAAATCGGAGTGACTATTTCGATCACGCCGAGCTTGTTGCCTGATGGCACTATAAGAATGCGTATGCGCCCCAGGAGTGCTCAGATTACTGAAAATGTAAAGGGTACCACAGGTAACTTTTATCCACGCGTAAGTGAAGCTACCATTCAATCTATTGCTAGAATTCCAGATGGTCATTCTTTGGTAATTGGAGGCTTTTACGGCGAGGTAGAGAGTAAGGGAGATAACAAGGTGCCAATTCTAGGCGATATCCCGTTAATTAATTTTTTCTTCAAATCAAAGAAGACACAGAAAGAGAAATCCAGTTTGGTTTTTGTAGTTACGCCTACATCATACAATCCTTCCTGTATTACGAGTCACAAAAAAACGAATGAGCGTGTGAATAGCGCATCATCGCTTAGTCAGTAGTAGAAATCGAAGGCAATTGACGCAATATCACAACAACAATACCCCATCAGATACTAGAGTATTAGCATGAGTATACAGCCCCAAAATCAGGGAGACGAACAATTGCCACTTCAGCAAGATCTCCTCCCAAAGACGACATCGACTGATGATGCTGAACTACCCCGCTCCAAGGGTTTTTCCGTCGTAAATCAGGAAATCCCGGTTGCTCTGGAGCATGCTTTGATCCGGACTTTGGCGATGCTACAACAAACAAATTTAGCCACCGCAGAGGATTGCACACAAGTCTCGGCAATGGTTAAGTCCGAGTGGCTGGCTGGAAAGGGCGCTGATCCTGTAGATTGCTTAGTACGGTTGACCACAGGTGATAATGAGATGCTTGAGGCTACAGTGGAGGCGATCTCTATTAAGCTTGCGGAAACCCTACCATTTCAACCAACGCGGATTCCTTTTGCAGGTAAGCTTATCGCGCCAAGCTCTTTGTATGAGAAGAATCCAGATATTGAATTGATGTGCAGGCTGATGCTAGTTCCCATCGCCTATGCTGAGGATTTGGATGTGTTGGCACTAGCATCTATCAATCCATATTTTGTCGATGCACTATCACCTGCAATATCTGACTATACGATGGAAAAAAACAACACGCAGCCAATCATAAGCTCTGTGAGGTTAGATTATACTGGTTGGCAACATATGTGTGGCAAACATTTTAGAAAGGATTCTGAATCATGATTGAGTTTGATGGTATTCGTTTCAATGCGCTGATTAGTAAGCGCATTATGGAGGTTCTTGTGGAGCATGATAGCTCGCTGAAGGATATTGATCATGGCCAACTTGGGGCAAAGGTTACCAAGATCGAATTCATGGCTGCTGTAGCCAAAGTGAATAATATGCCTTTTTTCCCAAGGGTTGCTGAGTTCTGTGAAAGCGCATTACTCGATAAGTGTGATCCTTCCGTGCTGACTAGGGGCGGGTTTTCTCCACTTTGTGTTGATGGCCATAAGATTATTGTGGCCATAGCCAATCCTTGGAATTCTGCAGCTGATGAATATATCAGCATGCGCTTTCCTGAGCTGGAAATTGTTAAGGTGGTTACCCTCACATCGGAAATTAGTCGTTCGATTGAGGCAGTTGCGAGTAATACTGGGCCTAGTCAAGATGAGCTTGAAGCGATTCGAGTCGATGAAGCTGACGAGAAGATTAAGGACTTCAATATCACGAAAGACTACGAAGAGCCTATGGCTCAACTGCTAGCCACTATCATGGCAAGTGCGGTCAAGCAAAGAGCATCTGATATTCACTTCAAGGTAGAGAAAGAGGTGTTCTACTATGCTTATCGAGTTGATGGTGATATCGGCAAGAAGACCGAGCTTCCCATGAAGATCAAAGATCGTCTGGATGCTTATTTGTTGAACTTAATGAAGCTGCCAGCGGAAATTCGTAATACGACACCGGGAATCTCGGGTCGATTCACAATTTCTTATTACAGACGTCCCATTGATATTCGTTATGAGCGCCACCGGACTTATCGAGGTTATCATATTACGATGCGTCTTCTCGACAAGGGACACCTAGATGTCACCTTGGGTAAAGGGTCGCTTGCCTTTGATAGTGCTACGCTTCTAGCGATTGATAAGGTGATGAAAATTCCTGCGGGCATTATCGTTATGAGTGGCCCCACAGGATCTGGTAAATCTACGACTCTTAATGCAATTTTAAGGGAGATGAATACGCCTGATGTCAATATTTTGACCTTGGAAAATCCCGTGGAGGACGAGATACCTGGAGTAACGCACTGTGACCTTCGTAGCCCAGCTGAGTTTAAGCCTATGATTGCCAGCTTCATGCGTAGTGACCCTGATATCATACTGATGGGTGAGGTGCGTGATATTGAGTCTGCTGAGCTTGCTATTGAAGCAGCGGTAACAGGGCATAAGGTGTTAACGACTATTCACACACCACGAGCCTCTCAAATCATTGAGCGATTTGAGCAACTAGGTATTGAGCGGTGGAAAATTGCGCAAACATTGAAAGCTGCATGTGCGCAACGTTTGATCAAGATTTTATGTCCCTATTGTAAGGTAGAGCAGAAGGGGGTTTCGGATAAGGATCGCATGATTTACGGTTTGGACTCGAGTTGGGAAAATCAAATGGTCTACAACCATTCTCCAGATGGTTGTCCAGAGTGTCATGGGTCAGGCTATACTGGTCGGACGGCAATATTGGAAATTATCCCAATCACACCAAAAATATCAGATATGCTCTCCAAAGGAGAAATTACCCCCTACGAGCTTGAACTTAAAATTCAGGAGGAAGGCGTTTTGCCCAATCTTAGAAACAATGGTTTGAAGCTATTGAAAGAGGGGAAGACCGACCTAGCGGCGATCAGTAAAATGATCGATATGAGTACGGACGACTAGTTTAGAACATGATGACTGAATCAAAGCTGGAGGGGGGAGCCGTGGCTTCAGCAAGCGGGGGTGTATCCAAGAAGCAGTCCCAGTCCACTTTGTTTGCTACAAAAACGAAACCATTTAAGAAAAAGGAACTGGTACAAATGTTCCGATCCTTGGCGTCAATGCTTCGTGCTCAGATTAGCACAGCGGATGCGATCAAATATTATGCTCATGGTCACCCTAGTAAGGATATGGTGAGCTCGCTCAACGAAATTTGTGCTGATATCAACAAGGGCGTTCCTGTGCACTCTGCTTTCAAAAGGTCTGATCGCTTTGATGATATGACCATTGGTTTGATCCAAGCGGGTGGTGATACAGGTCAGCTGGATACGGCATTTGCAGAATTAGGAAAGCGAATCAAAAATGAGATACATTTTCGTAAGAAGATTAGAAAACTGATCATGATGCCATGTATTGTGATCCCGATTCTAATCGGTGCGTTTATTGTCTCTCAGGTTAAGATTGTGCCACAGGTGGAAGCCATGATGGTTGGGATGGAGCCAAAAGGCTTGGTGAAGCTCTCTTTTGAAGTAAGTCACCTAGTGCAGAAAATATGGCCACTTGTTGTATTGGTAATGGTGGGCTCAGCCGTAACGGTGTGGAAATTATCTGCTGTAAAAAATGCCATCATTAACTTGGCGATGGCTCGATTTAGGGTTGTGAGATCGATGGTGATGAGCCTTCGTCAGATGACCCTGCTCTCGACTATTCGATTGCTTTATTCCAATGGAATCAACCTGGCGAAATCACTACGTGTTGGTGCTAATAGTGTGAAAACAACGCCCTTTTATGATGAGCTACGCAAGGCCGCTGAGGTTTACGAAAAGTCGGGGGTTCCGCTATCATCAGCGTTTGCTAAATATACATCTGTCGACCCTCAGGTTGTTCATATGCTGGCAATTGGTGAGAGGTCAGCCTCACTAGACACTCAGTTGCAAATGCTCTCAGACATGTTTGAAGAAGATGCGGAACAGCTCATGGATGATTTTAGCCAGTTTATTAGTTTAGTGGTTATGATTATTGCAGTGATGCTCATTGCTGCTGTGTTCTTGGGGACTTTTATGCCCATTTTCATGATGGGGCCACAGATGATGCAAGAAGCTATGTAGGCAATTTGAATCAAATTACATGCAACTCACTAAATTAGATCGCTGGTTGAAGGAACGTTTCATCTATGAAACACACATACTGACACTCAGACTACCTGAGGACGAGCTTCCCTCCGGGGTGGAGCTTCAGAATGTGGAGCAAAATAAGGGGGGGGACTACCGATATCGCCTTATTGTTAAAGATAACCACATAGCAGATAAAATGGTGAAGCTGCTGAAAGATAATCACATCATGCATGCAGTTCATGTTGTTGAGGGCGATAATTGGTATAACCAACGAATAGCGCCAGAGGGAAAGAGCTTCACCTACAGGTGGATCTTTAGGTTCATCGCTATGATCATGCTGTGTGCAGGGGCTTATGGATTATTCAAGTTGTCACAGAACGAGGAATTGCGTGCTACGATCATGGGGGCTATTGAAGATCTCAAGTCGGGAATGTAGCTGACAAATGATGCTCGGTGTTAGGTTGTATCAGCAACTTTAATTTCACCGTTTTGTGTTTCCAATAAGTGTTAAGAGAGTATCATAAGAAAAAATGTTGAACAAAATCATGGATCATTCTCAAAGCTCGTCAGTAATTCGGAGTGGTCAGCGCGGGCTCACCATACTTGAAATGACGGTGGTGATCTTGGTATTGCTTACTTTGGCGGGAATATCATTCTACGCTATGACGGGATATCGTGAGTGGCAGCGTGGATCTGAAGGAGCACGTGTCTTGAGAATGGTCTACAATGCACAAAGGACGTATCTTGCTGAGCACCCTATCGAGAGTCCTAGCGCACTTACTGCGGAAAAAATCATACCTTACCTTTCAGATGGATCCAATGCCTTGCCTACGGCACAGGCGTTAGATGATGGAGTTTTGACGGTCGATGTTACGGTCAGCCCACCAGTATTGCTGGATAGCGATGGTAATGATTACGATCCATCTGGAGATACTGATGATGGTCTTTGGGATGTAGGTGGATAGTTCGTCGGATTTTTTCTATGAACTCTATTTTTTACTTTTACGTATTTTTCACCATTCTCGCAGGATCGTTATATGGCGATAATGCGAATGCCAATGATAGACCAGACAGTTTGCCGTCAACTTTCCGTCTCATAGGAAACTATCAGCTAAACTCCAAGATTCGTGTAGAGCGTGGTGAGGCAACTCCATTGGTTATATCGCCTCTGAGGTATCAAATCTATAGCGATGGTATCGAAGTGAGGTTATACTACCCAAGCTCAGATGATTTCGATTGTATCACTTTTCAAATTTATCGCTCAGATGGTATAGGTATAACCCGAAAATCAGGAGAGATTAATTTTGTTGCTGGGGTGCAGGCCCTGAATCAGCGTGCTGGTCTCATTCGACAGCTTAGCATCACTAATAACAGCTTTACGATGGTTAACGTGCCGCCTCGATCACATAGGGTCCTCATTACGCGTGCTTTTGCTTTGGAGGACGCCACCAATCTGGAGCACGAATCTTCTTCAGCTCAATAAAGAATGACCACTTCTTGCTTTTATCATATTCAATCATGAACAAAACTACACTCTCCCTATTCATGCTAGTACTCGGTGTCGTAATTGGTTTGGCCCCGAGTTATTTTTCGAATGCTGATAAGCTAGCTGGTGATGCTGTGCCCAGAGATGCTACGGTGAAAGAGCAGCTATTAAAAAATCATCCGGATGCTTTGAAGGTGTTGAATCGTGAAACCCTCACGGTATCTAGAATCGAGGCTGATAGGCCATTTGAGGGCGCTAAAAGTGATCTTGAAGAAGATATTGGTGAGCTCGAAGCTAAGTCCCCAGACGAGGTCTTACTCGAAATACTGGTGAATATTCGCAATGAACAAAAAATACTGAGAGAACAAATTGCTGAAAGTAATCGTGATATTGATGAGCTTACATTCAGGGTGGATACCCATAGCGACTCTTTTAGACCACTAAATACTCTTAATGAAAGGCCTCGCGCAATAGAGGTGCCTGAGGATGCTCCTGCTTTGGAGCTGGAAGGTCGATTACCTTCGGCGCCATAGTGGACCTGGTAAGTTCAACGGGAAAAGGTAATCACGCCAATAAGTCATGCTGTAGCCAATAATCCTAGATTTGCCTACGGCTCAGTTCTTATCCGGGTCATACTTGGGATGTATTTCCCTGACAACGACCATCCAATTCATCATGTTGATTGGTGGTAGAGCGGCTGGATGGTCGATTGTCTTCAAATTAGCCTCGATATTTTCAGGTATGATCTCGTCGGCAAAACTTGATTTTAGATCAGCTATGCGCACCGGCTCGTTGTTGTCTTTGGCAAGTGAGCCGAGTTGACCATCCAGGTCAATTTTAAGAGCAATGCCACTATCTCCAAATCGTTTTTCTGGGGAAAAAAATGATACCGGTGGGTAAAATTGCTCCCCAGCAGGTACAATGACGCCATTGGGGGCCGTCGTTGGCGTAATATTGATGTCATCGGTAAAGATGAGACGCATATTGGTCACCAGTGAGAATCCTTGGGGAAATATGGTTAAGTCTTTTGCATCCATTAACATGACGGCTAAATCTGTAACACTTGTAGGAAAGGGTGGTTTTACTATAGCCGCATTGTTGATGTAATCGACATTCACAGAGATGGATTTGTTGGTTTCGAAATAGCCAGCATTATTATTTTGAAGCCAAGCTGTGAGACGCTCAGCGTAGATGGCCAGACAAGGGCGGCCTGAGTAGGATTTGTCGATATGAAACGGAAAGGTGTCTCCACCTGCCTCAAAAATGCCAGGCCAATTTTCTTCACTTGGATCGAAGGGATTGGGGTTCTTTCTGAATGTAACACTGACACGCTCTAAATCACCGGTAATTCCGTCATTAGGATCATCTTGCCAATAGCTAAATTTGATTGCAGTTGGAGTTTGGTCAGTTGTGGAAGCTACGTCGATTACATCTAATCGCATGCTGCATTGTTTTGCCCCAATGCTGTAGTAGTCCCATGAGGTGGGGGATACCGCGTTATTGCTAGCCACATCAGAATCGGGATCGCCGGTGTAGCGATCATAAAATTCTAGTCCGCGGTTTATGGGTATGAATGTGACACGGCCGCCATCGGAAGATGATGAAATAGGAAACGTTTTACCCTCGGTTTGAGCGAGTTCACGTGCATTACTCTCAAAAGGATCTGCGCCATTATTGCCGATGTTGTCCCCGCTAACTGTGGTATTTGCGGAAACCTCTACTCCTTTTCTCGCAGCGATGGCATCGGTTGAAAAGTTGCCTTCAGTTCTTACCTTTTCTGCAAAGATACTACCCTTCAAGTTAACATTAGACCATTCAGTGCCATCGCTGTGTGTGCCAAACGTGGTAAATGATGATGCGCTGATCGGTAGTTGGGAAGGGATCTCGTAGAGTGAAATCAAGTATTTCTTTGTTCTCGTAACAACTTTTGTCATTGATGCGTCTTGAGCTGCGAAAGACATATTAAAAACCCACCAATTATGCTTGGCGATCATGGTGCTGCCATTTTGATAATTGAAGTGCATTTCAGGTGCGGTGATCAAATTGTAGTGGGGGAAGTCATCAACAGATGCTTGGACCCAGCCTTCGGCGTCTATTCCATATATTTTGTTTAGAGATACGAGGGGATACATCGTATCAGTAACTTGTTCAGTAGAGCTGCAATTGAGAGGAGGAGGGTAGGAGGTGCTGGCGGCAAGGTTGGTTCCAGATGTAATAGCATCTGGGTTCGAAGTTGTTCCGGTAAG
Source organism: Akkermansiaceae bacterium (assembly GCA_049631945.1). Taxonomy (GTDB): domain Bacteria; phylum Verrucomicrobiota; class Verrucomicrobiia; order Verrucomicrobiales; family Akkermansiaceae; genus Oceaniferula. The sequence continues at coordinate 8,321 of JBNABE010000016.1, read as the reverse complement.
CGCGCTGATGATGGCACCTTGTTCTAAATAGGAGTCTGTATTATTGCCACTGCGGTAATCACTAACCCCAAGGCTTACAGACATCTCGGGGGGGAGCGCTTGGCGGGCATTTGACAACTCAAGGGCGTCGTTAATGATACATTTCCACTGAAGATCCTCCGCGTCTGGTAAATTCATGGAGTTGTCTTGCATGCATTGTATGGCTCTGTTGGGAATAATGTTGGTCAGTGCACGTAGAAAGGCTTCTTCACGCTGTTGGTAGTCGTTTTTGAGTAAGCTGTTCTTTTGTATATCATGCGCAACGATCGTATTTTCGTACATCGAGACCAGAATAATCAATAAGGCGATGCCCACTGAGGTAACGGTCAATAGTGACGCAAATCCAGGTGCGTTTGTTGGATGCTGCTGTGACTGACCTTTGATCGTGATTTTCATCGTTGTGTCGTTGCTGAGTAGGTAATCTCTTCTCCATTAGGTCCGCTCATTGTGGTGCGTAGCACCCCGTTTTCGACTGCGAAAACAACATCTTCAAGTTGTGTGCTAAGACTCCATTCTGAGGAGGCGACAGCTAATTCAGCCATATTTTCTAGATGGTAGTAGTTTAAGTCATTCTCATCAGCATCAAATGCAATAACACCAAAGCTGCTATCAGCTGGGTTGGTAGGATCTTGAAATTTAAGTGCGATTACTTTCCCCTCGGCAATGACAGCATTGGTTCCAGCTTGGGCATCTGTTAAGCTACTATACATGCGAAAAAAGTTTGCTCTGGGTATGATGCGGTTGAGGCTATTATTGATTTGTGGCGCTTCACTAATGAGGAAATTTTGAGTCTTAAGAATTTTGTAGGACGCTAACTGGCTATTAAATAAGGTCAGAGATATCGTCGCAACCATTAGCCCAACAAGTATGATCACAGTCATTTCAACGAGTGTTAATCCTCGTTTGTTTCTCTTACATTTCAGTGTCATGGTTATTGTGTCCGTATTGTGGTACGAGATTTGATATAATCTGCCTCACCAATTTTATAAGAAAGGTGAGACTGTATTTTCCATGTTTGCATTTCTGAGGGGTTGGTCAAATTTGATCCTGTGCCCCCGTATGCGGGTAAATTATTGCTATCAGGTATGCGCGTGCGAATCACATTGGCCGTAACTGGTAACCCTCCTGGTAGCTTACCTATTTCAACTTCAGAGGTGCTGGTTTGTGGGTAAACAGGCCAGGCGGAGTCATTGCCTGTAAGTTGCTCGAAACTGATACGCTGAGCATAGGCTTCCTCGTAGGTAAGATAGGCATCCGACATATTTTGGAGGATTACCCATTGCCTAGGGGCCATGATATCGAGGCTGCCTTTGAATACAATTAAGCCTATACTAGTGAGGAGCGTCAGGGCAATCGTGAGCTCGACCAGCATGCTGCCGTGACGAAATTTTATCAGATGCTTCTTTTTTTTAGCAGATGCCATACAAGTTGATTTTACATGCTTGCCTTGAGGGGTTTGAATATTAGCATTAAACGCAGCATGCTCAGTAGATTCCCTCTTGTATCCAAGCTTGTGATGAGCTCCTTTGTTCTCGCTGCATCCAACGTGGGCGCTCATGCACAAGAGGTGTTGTTGCCACCATTTGGTTTGCAGTGGGGTGGGGATCCGGAAAAGCTTTTGGAATGGGTCTCTGAGCAAGAACTTCAAGCTACGACTATGGCCTCGGGTAGCGACCCAAAAATTAAAACAATTCGTGTTGAATCTACCAGTGGCTCTCTGCCGAATGATGAGGCACATGCACTGGATGCTAGATATCATGATGGCAAATTGTTTGAAGTGTTGGTTCATCATGGTTTAACTCATATTGATTCAAAATATACAGTGAATTATTTTAATGAGCTGAAATCTTCATTGGCAGTCAAATACGGCATGTTTAGCCCTAATAATAAACAGCAAAACAAAATAGGAGGGCGTGTTAGAAAGTCAGTTGCTTATCATGTGGAGCCAGTGAGTGGCTTGCTATTGATGTTAGTTTTGTCAGAGCTCAAGGATGTCGATAGTGGTAAGCATTCAGCACGATTTTCTCTTATTTACAGGAATCAAAATATTATTCTGAAGGGGTAGTGCTCCCGACTACTTGAATTTTGCGATCAACATAAAAAGTCACTGCTAGAATTCTTTCGGGGTTCCCGTTGTTGAAGGGAGTGATGGTTGAAACCTCTAAGGTGTATAGCCCGTCATCAGTGATGTATTTATCCCAGTTTGTTACTGGTATTTCAGCTGGCGAGCCAGCCGTACCAATAGGCTCAGCACGATTGTATGGCCCTAGCTTGAATGAGGTGTATACTGGGATAACGTTGCCATCAAGGTTCGCCTCTCCTTGGTAGATAGTCGCATAAGTCGTGCTATTTGGATAGAGGTCATAGAGATAAATATTAACATCCGGCATAGACCTTGTGATGCGGTCATTTTGAACGAGACCTGTAATTTTGCCTTGGGCTCTCGGCCAAATTTGGATACTGCTGGAGCCTATTTGCCGATGTATGGGGTCGCCATTGGTATCAATGTCAGATTCAGCCAATACAACGAATTTTTCTTTTCCCATTAAGTATGAGTCGGATGCTCTTGGCACAACAGCGTCTATGGGGTCGTCATCTGCAGGAATATTTGTTTCTGCGTAGGAGTAGGTGAATTCTTGTTCGTTTCCTGCAATAAGTGTCAGTGTTGTGTTGTCAATTTCATCATTTGTGGTGTCGAGATCGATAATACCCGAGGAAATAAGCGAGCCGTCAACTTCCTGTTTTTCATAAGTGGCGTTAAGTACGATACTCAGAGGGTCCCAGTTAAGCTCAGGAGCAGCTCCACTTAGATAGGCAGATGTCCATTGCTGGTTAGATGAAGTTATCTTCACCGTATAAGCTTCGTTGGCGCGTGTCCGCGTCGGAACGTAGGGGTCAGCACTAGTGATCTCAATCGCAGCAGTCGCCACGTATTGTCCGATGTATTTTTGGTCCAACAGAACAGGCGGGGCATCAGGGCCGTCAATGCCCTGCACGTAGAGATAGAATGTGGATCCATATTCGCCAACTTCCATTAATGCTGTGTGTGTACCTTCAGAGCTTTTATTCTCTTTTAGTAGTTCTTCATCTTCGATGTAAACGTCCGTTGAGAGGCCTGCCTCTCCGTTTGGTCCTTCCTGTACTTGTTTGATGTAAAAGGTAACGGTTGCTTGGCTGTTCGTTATTCCGGTCAACAAAACCCCAAAGGCTAATGTTGTTGATTTGAGTGAATTTAATAAATTCATAATGGTGTTTTTTGGTTTAGTTAATAGCTGCTTTGGGAGGCTACTAAGTAATTATAATTACTTTTGCTTGTCTGAAGTAGAGGGTTTTTTAAAGGGGCGAACCGAGATAGGGCTGCGGCGATAAGTGGCGATAACAGTGCGGTTGATTTTCGCAAACTCTTCGAGCTTTTTATCCGAGATCGGTTCGACGCCCTTGGCTTGTTCGAGTGTCACCTCGAAGGTCATTAACCAGTCACGATTTTCAGGTAAGAAATCTGGCCAGAATCGGAATTTTCCGGAAGGAGCCTTTGTTACCTTAGATTCGTTTTTTGCTGGCTGGTAGATAATGCTTTGCAAGGGAATTACGGTATGAGTATCTCGATTGCAGAGAATATGAGCTTGGCGATATACATGAGCTAAGCCTGATTTGGCTTTGCTCTGCTCTGAGCCTGCTTCAATAAATTGTGCGTGTATAGAACCAACGCAAATCATTGAAATCGCCAAAGCTCTTAAGTGGTTACCAAACTTGTGTTGCATGTATACCATTGTCTAAAACGATTTTACATGATGTTGGTTGTATGAATAAATCGTCATGGGTTGTATCATTGATTATTACCCTTATTTGACTTCGTCGTTTGGGTTGTTCCCGAGTTGTCGGCGAGCACCTTTGCTCCGGCGATAGAGCCGCTTACGTCAGTGACTGATGTGTCTGTTTTGACGCTAATGAGTGCAGTCCAATCTATATTAGGTTTGTCTTCGGTATTGGCATAAGTGGGAGCCACTAGCTTACCTGATGCTTCTGGCGCTGATTTTATGGATTCCACATTCAACGCTATTGCACCAAAGGCAGATGCGGTATGTTCAAAATCAAAAAGCAAATTAATGTCGCCAGTGAGTGTGATAGGTGGATCAAAAGTCACCGTGCCTTCTTCGACTTTTTTACGCTCGAGAGGGATGTTGATGTTAGTCAAGAAGGAGCCGTTATTATAAAGTGCAATATGATTGCCTGGGCTGCTGGCATCCATCGTTTTTAGGCAATAGTTAATGCTATTGATTTCGTAGCTATACATTTGCCCGATAGCGAAGGTGTGCTTGGCGTGACTTGCGTGTTGGAGTTGGGTCGCTGCACCTGGGACGATGATAGTGCACCCTCTGCCGGCCTTGGCAGATGTGATGCCAAGCGCTAATATGGCAATAATGCTCATAGTTTTCATGGTTTTCATTTTATTAGTTTTGGTTTTGGTTTTGCTTGGCGGGGAAACGAATGTATTCGGGGGTGAAAATTTTTGTTTATAGGTTGGTCTAGTGTAGCTCTGGATGAACGTGCCATTGATTCCAAGGGCCGGCTGGAATCTCGTCATGCTTGGCAAATCTCCAAGATACACGATAACCACTTCTGATACCCAAGAAATCTCGTATGGCAGGGCTTACTTCAATGCCCGCAAAGCCATTTGGATTTGGTTTGGGTGATTGGCCGTTGAATACATATTGCCAATCATCAGTGTGAAATGGACCGCAATCCTCCCACTGGGCGTAACATACTTTACCGCGGTAGTGGATGATTACCCACCGGCCTTTGCACAATGATACTCCGTTGTTTTGGCCGGTTGACCAATGCCATGGCATCATTTCGGCGTGCTCTGTGTCAGAGGAAAAGCTATAGGTAAGATCATCAAAGGGGAGTGCGATATAAAACGGGTTTAATCGTGGTTTAAACTCTTTAGGCATAAAGCCATTGCGAGACGATGGGTGGTCGATCCCACCGTAATTCTCTTGCCAGTTTGGATCCCACGCACTGGCATTGTTAGCACTGGAATTTCTCTCGCTGGCTGTCTCGCCTATCCAAAATACCGTAGCAGTAATTCCTCTACGCCATGCATGTTTGTGCGTGGACCAGGGAGCGGGTTCTTCAATTAATATTTTAGCTCTGGGCGGAGCCTTGATGAGGGATAGGGTTTCAGGTATTGCTTGCCGCCTGTCCTCAATGTAGCGAGCATGCTCTTGATCTATCGGTGATTGGGATGCTGGATGATCGACCAATGAAATCACGCTAGATTGTAAATCCTGCGTGAGGATAAACATGACTGTTACCAAGTATGAACTGGCGTGTCGCACTTAATTGTATGTAAGGGTTGTGCAATAATATGCCTTCTCTTCTTTTGGTATAAAGTTAGGAAAGCGGGTATTCGATGGCTGAATAATACACTATCTTAGTATCAGCTAAGATATCAGCTAAGATGTTTATGATTATTTGATTAGCCTTATTGCATTAGATATTCATCATCCCAAAATATCACGATACCACAAGCTATTTTTTGCTTATAAACACCCCAAAATAAGCGCTATTTTTTGAAATAAAAGAGGCCTAGAGCGGGAAGTCATTTAAATTTCAAAAATATAACTGCTTTTGGGCGCTCCTACTAGTGCAGGGTGAATGCTGAAGTAGATAAACACCTCGCGTGGCAAACAATGCGAGGCGTCATCGTATGTGCTAAATAAAAACCAAATCTACGATATCGATCATACGTTGAATCTAAATTCAATAACATCGCCATCCTTAACTTCGTATTCCTTACCTTCGATGCGCAGTTTTCCTGCATCGCGAGCGGCAGATTTTGAGCCTGCTGCCACGAGGTCGTTATAAGCCACCACTTCTGCAGCAATGAAGCCACGTTGAAAATCTCCATGGATTACACCAGCTGCGGCTGGGGCCTTGTCGCCTTGGCGAATGGTCCAAGCTCTTGTTTCTTTTTCACCGCTCGTGATGTAGGTGCGCAGTCCTAGCAAATGATAGACTGCACGTATGAGAGTAGATACGCCAGAGTCTACGATACCCATATCTGCCAGGAATTCCTGGGCTTCTTCGGGGGCGAGTTCTACCAGCTCCTCTTCAATACGGGCTGAAATGACAATTGCCTCTGCATCGTGGGTTGCGGCTGCATATTCACGCACCCTAGCCACCATCTCGTGTGCATCAGGGTTTTGCTGGGCATCGGCGAGTTCGTCCTCAGCCACGTTGCAGGCAAAAATGGTGCGCTTTGAAGAGAGTAGGAAAAAGTCGCGCAGGATTATTTTTTCATCATCGTTGAGCTCGAGGGTCAGGGCTGGTTTGCCGGCGTCGAGATGAGGTAGCAGCTTTTCGATGAGGGCCAACTCAAGAGCGGCTTCTTTGTCACCTCCGCGTGCTTTCTTGATGCGTGACTCTTTGCGTTTTTCTAGAGCGGATATGTCGGCTAGGATAAGCTCCGAATTGATGATCTCAATATCACGTATTGGATCCACGCTCCCCAGCTCGTGAATGATATCATCGTTGTTGAAGCAGCGCACGACTTGCACAATTGCATCGACCTCACGAATGTTGGCGAGAAACTTATTGCCGAGCCCAGCGCCCTCGGAGGCTCCCTCCACGAGGCCTGCGATGTCAACAAACTCAATTGCTGCGGGTATGATTTTCTGAGTTTTGCTGATTTCACCCAGAACTTGAAGCCGTTCGTCGGGTACAGTGACAACGCCCACATTTGGATCAATCGTGCAAAATGGGTAGTTTGCAGCCTCAGCATTTCTAGTGCGTGTGACTGCGTTGAAGAGAGTAGATTTGCCTACGTTGGGTAGACCAACAATTCCTGCCTTGAGCATGATGCGGGAAGCTAGGGGGAAAATATACAATTGCAATCCGTATGTTTTTAAAAATTGAGTGCTGATAATAAGCTTATGCCTTGACCTATCGTGCGATCGCGGTTTCTTTGCGCCCATGCAGCACGTGCTACTTAAATCAAAAATTCACCGCGCTTGTGTCTCTGTTGCCGATGTCGACTATGAGGGGAGTATCGAAATCCCCTCTGATCTGATGGAGGCAGCAGGTATCTGGGAGGGGGAGAAGGTATTGGTTACTTCTGCCTCCAAAGGTGGTAGACTTGAAACTTATGCCCAAGCAGGCGAGCCCGGCACAGGTAAAATCATAATGAATGGGGGGGCTGCTCACATCATTAAGGCTGGTGAGCGCATTACGATCATGTCATTTGCGATCTCTGAAGATCCTATATTGCCTAAAAAAATCGTCTGCAATGAACTCAACGAGATCATTCGCAGAGTGAACTGAGTCACAGGCACAATCCAAGCCGATGACATTCTTGTGCTAAAAGCACTAATTCGCGTCTTTACAAGATGCTCTTAGTTAACCATATTCCCGCGCCCATGACATCTATTTTAGCAGCCAACTGGCTAAACATCTCAATTAATCTCTTGCTTGTGATCCACGTGGTCATCTGTCTCTTGCTTGCACTTGTCGTTCTTATGCAGCGTCCTAAGCAAGAAGGTTTGGGAGCAGCTTTTGGTGGGGGACTCACCGATCAGGCTTTTGGTGCCCGCACTACTGACGTGCTCCAGAAAGGTACTGTTTATTTGGGGACTTTGTTTTTTGTCGTCACGCTCGTTCTCGCAATTCTCATTGGCAAGCGTCAAAGTGATAACCCGACACTTAGTGTTGAGGTTGAGGAGAAAGTCGAGGAGGCTGCTGTAGCCGAGGTAGAGCCCGCAGGCGAAGCCAAGGCTGCTGTTCAAATGCCTAAAGTTCCAGCTAAAGAAGCTGAGTCCGAGAATTCCACCAAACCTGAAGCTGACGCACCAGATGTGCAACGTGAGTTGGAGGAGGGAAAACCTGCAGGAGTCATTCCTTCTGATCTTGATTCTGCTGATGCTAGCTCCACTCCCGCTGAATCTGGTGTCGAAGCAGATCCCAAGACTGAGCCTGCTTCACAGCAGTAATATTGGTGTCGAAGCCATCTACTGACAAAGCCGAAGTCCCAGTGTGGGCCCGTGCTGAAGCGTTCCCTGCTAAGCCAACCCACCTTGGGGAATGTGGGTTTATAGATGCGAAGGGCAATGCGCACTCTGCACAAAACGAGGAGGAGCTCGCCCGCAAAATTGAACATGCATCCTGGAGGGTTGACTTGGTGTGGACTGCGGGTTCAGACAAGCTCGTCGTGCCTGAAGAGCTCGGATGCTTGCAGCAGCCCTTAAGGGCTAGGTTTGGAAAGCAGGCACAGAAAGATATCAGCG
>JBNABE010000015.1:0-23312 GCA_049631945.1 Akkermansiaceae bacterium | reverse complement strand
CGCTCAAGCAACGTATCAACAAACACTACACTGATACTAGGAGCAAAGACATATCACCAAAGGAATTCGATCGCCTTAAAATACTAACGGAAGCCTTAACGAGGCTGATGGCTTCTGAGGCTACAACTGCTGCTGATTCACTCTATCTTGCTGGCCAGATCACTCATGCTGGAAGACACAAGAACATCGAAGACCTGTTAGCCATCTCTCCCTACCCAGATGATCTCACCTCAGAAGCAAAGCCTGTAAGAGATTTCTTTGTAAACAACCGTAGTGACCTATTAGTAAGCAAATCAGAAATTGACCGAGTAGATTACCGTAAGAGCAATGAACGCAATGTCTTTCTGGCAGAGCGTAAATACTGGCTTGGTATTGAATCGAAAACAACACACGCCTGTTTATGGATATTAACCCTCTATATCGTGCTGTGCATCTCCCTAACTTGCTTCTTCCTACAGCTACGCAGTCAAAAAGTTCGTTAGGGCAAACCTATCACTCACTTGCCTCGGACAAGCTCCGAATCGCTTCTCGGTATGCAAGCAGCTCTTCACTTGAGCTAATTTTCAGTGCCTTATCAAGATGGCCTAAAGCCGCTGAATAACGTCTCGTAGCAACACAAACCTTAGCCAATTCAACTTGGGCACTATATACATGACCTTCCACTCTGGATGCTTGCTTAAGCAACATAAGAGCTTCTTCATACTTTTGCTTTTTCGCACGATGACGGGCCAATAAGATAAGTGCTTCTGCACTGAGGGGGGCTTGCTTAATTAAACCCTGAAGAATATTTGCCCCACGCTCCGTTTGGTCACCTGATTCAATATCTACATAGGCTGTCAGGTATTGCATTTTTTGCTCAAGCAAGACGTCAACAGGATTGGGGTAAGCTTTTTTAATCGCTAATGTATAATCACGAGCAAGTGACCAATTTCGAGTTGCCGTGACAAATTCGAGCAAATTGACAACCGTAGTGTATTCGCCTTTTTTATCCATGCTTATAGCCGTCATCATCACTGGTCGAGCCAGAGCTGCACTACCTGCACGCAAGTGGAGATTGGCCAATAAAAGATGATTCTCTGCATCCAGCTTGCCCAAGCGACGAACAAGTTCTAAATTACTTATTGCATCATCGGGCCGACTCATCGCCAGATATACGGATGCCTGCAAAAGGTAATAGGACGCCTCAGTTGGTCTTGCCTCAATGACCTCATCAAGCAGTAATAACGCCTCTTCAAATCGTTTAAGCTGCTCTAGGCATTGAGCCGTACCAGCCTTCCAGTCGATCGCATCAGGCTGAGTAAGCTGCGCAAGTTGAAAGGCCTGCAAAGCAGAAGCATACTGCCCCATTTGCATTCTGCCGAAAGCCAATTGGCCGAAAGTAGCACCATCATGATCACCAAGGCGAATGGATTCCTCAAGTGAAGGAAGGGCTTTTGCCCAATCACTCTCACGCACATAAACAAATCCTAAGTTACGATGCGCGCGACGAAAACTAGGGAATTCTTTCAGAGCCTTCAGATAAGATTGCTCGGCAGATTTAAGCTTGCCGAGCTCAAAGTAGATATTGCCGATATTGAAGGCAATAGCAGCTGAGGATTTAGCAAGTTCGTTGCTGTTTAGCATTTCCAATGCAGCTTCTCTTTCCCCTTTTGCCATTAGCGGCTGGATCTTAACCAATAAGCTTCGCTCCTCACTCGTGACAGACGGTTCAATGCGCGCATTTATACGATAAGAGCCATTGAATGAGCTGAGAAACGCCTCATCTTTCCAGTAATCTTTGCTCAGCACCAAAGGCTCTGCAGCAGTCAAACTGAGGCAAGTTAACAAACAGCAGTTAATCACTAAATAATTCATTTTTTAATAGTAATGGGCCAGGTCATGATAGCCTTGACGGCTTTACCTTGGCGGGTTGGCGGGGTAAACCGTGAGCCACTTGCGATACGTTTTGCCAGCGGCACAAGCTCATCATGAGTTGACGAAATCACAGAGACAAACTGACTGCGCCCGCTCTCAAGGATCGCAACACGAACGACAACACGCCCACTGCTGGCATCCTTGATGCTACGAGGAAATATGACGGAAGGATTTCGAAGCAACTTAGGTTGTTGATCGAGCTCACCCAGAGAATATTCAGATTTTGGCTGAGACAAAGCGGGTGCCGCCTGTGGCTGAGGCTTTATAGTCGTCTCGGCAACTTTAGGACGAACTACCTCCACCTTTACAGGTAGCGGTGCAGGTGGCTGATCAATAAAAAAAGTATCAATACTAAGCCGCGGATCTATAATCTGATTACTCACCAACATGATTGGCTGGCTCATGTCCACCGTAGGGCGTAAGTCCTCCAAGGCAGGTGGCGGTGGCGGCGGGCTATCTTCGACAGGTAATTGCTCTTCTGGTGGTGAAGGTGGCTCGGGCAAAGACACCATTTCTATTTCACGGATTTCGAATTCACGATCGACAGGAGATAACACCATCAACCTAGTAGCAACCAACACTGCAAGCAGTGCAGCTGTAACTGCAATGCCTAAGATGATCGATTTAAAAGTCATGAGTCTGGGTTACCGAAAGTGATAATGATCTATTTAGTGGTCGCTAGGCTAACTGACTTTGCACCTGCGAGTTTTGCGGCATCAATGACTTTAACAATCGTGCCATGGTTAGCAGCGGCATCACCTTGGATAATCACCGGGGTCGAGGAATCAGCCTCTAACATTGCAGCTACCACACTTCGCACACCATCCACACCCACGCTGCGCCCACCCTGATAAACTTGCCCATTGGCTGTTACCGCCAAAAGAATAGCCTGTTTCTCTAAACTCTCAGCTGAAGCAGCTCGCGGCTTATTGACATCAACACCCGTCTCTTCGATAAAAACAGTAGTAACAATAAAGAAAATAAGCAGGATAAAAACCACATCGATCAATGGAGAAATATTGATCTCAGAGCTGGCATCATCATTGCCGGTAAAATTTCTAAAACGGCGCATCGATTAAGCTAATGAGTTTGAAAGCTCTGCATCTGCAACCATTACCTTGTGTAGCTTTTGCTGGAGCATTGTATGCGTTGTCTTGGTCTGGCTGCGAAGTATGGCGAGAAGAAATGCCGCTGGAATCGCCAGCAAAAGTCCTGCTTGGGTGGTAATTAAAGCTTCTGAAATACCCATCGAAATTTTGTCAATAGGTGTAGCAACACTACTCGTAGCAAGACCTGAAAAAGTAACCAGCATGCCTGACACCGTGCCTAACAAACCGGTCAACGGAGCTGCTCCGGCGAGCACTCCTATGAAGGGAATACGGCGCTCCACCCACGCCAAGCGATCGAGCTCAAAGACAGCGAAGTGACTTTCCGTCTGACGCCGGCCTTGGTTCACAAAATCATAGTCCATAAGTTCAGACTTCACCCTCCACAAACCTAGCCAAGTCGATGCTAAGATCGTATACAGACCAATACCAAGCAAGATGAGTGCCCATAAGATCGGGCCTCCTTGATTAAGAACTTGCTGGAATTCGCTAAACACGTGAGTTGTTAATCTTGGTTTTGATAAGTCTTATTGCGAAGGCCATTAACAAAAGTCAGGCCGAGCTTCTCGGTATTCTGAAAAATACCTTGGCAACGCCGCGAAAGCATCGCGTGGATAATGAGGGCTGGGATAGCCACAATGAGACCAAATAATGTCGTTACCAATGCTTCCGAAATACCCCCCGCTAGCGGCTTGGCATCTCCTGTTCCAGAGATGGTAATGACATTGAAAGTGCGAATCATTCCGGATACCGTTCCAAGCAATCCCAGCAAAGGCGCGGTAGCAGCGGTAATTGCGATGAAAGGCAGCCAGCTTTGAAGTTTGTTTTGAACCCCGATGAGCTGCTCATAAAGAACCTCCTCGACAACATCTGGACCAGCCTTGACGTAAGTTATACATCGTTGCATCACCTCTGAGACTGGATGCGAGGTACGCTCGGCAATACTTGTCGCCTTTTGCTCATCGCCCTCACGCACAGCAGCAAGAATACTAGCCACCCATTCCGATTGAGGAGTGAATATACGAATAATCTGAACAAATTTGATCACCCCGCACAGAGTAGAAAAGAGAGCTATGCCTAGGATCGGCCATATCCAGAAACCTCCCTTGCGGAAAATGTCTAGCTTATCACTCTCTAGTGTCGCGAGTGCTAGTGCTTTACCTCCAGTGACATCAATACCAAGCTCAGAGGAACCTCCAGCGACAATAGTCTTGATAGCACCTCGAGATCCGGGGAGCACCTTTGGGTTCTTCTGACCTTTTTCTCTGACAACGGCACCTGCTAGGTTACCGTCATCCGCGATGAACCAGGCAACTGGACCAGCCATAGCAAAACTTCCGTGTTTCAGCTCCCCATCTGGCGCAGCAGCGTCACCTTCGACAATGTATCCACCCATCAGCTGCTCGAGCCGATCAATTCCCGCTTGCAACACGGCAAGACGAGATTGAAGCATTTCAGCCGGTGACCCAGCTTGCACACGTATTCCGTTCAGCGATGTGCTATTGGCATCACGCTCACTAGGCAAGAGAAAGATTTCAAGCTTCAGACCATAGTCACGGAGTTGTCCAATAATGTATTCATGGTCTTGCTGATAGAGATAATTTTTTTTCTCTAGTTCTTTCAGTAATTCATCGCGATCTAACTTAGCCATCCGCGCAATTCTCACCTTACGCCTCTTCTCAATAAGATCAGAACTGATTGAGTGAAAGGTTTGTCCAAGCGGCGGCTTTTCTGCAGCAATACCCTCTCGCTGTTTGGTCAAGCGACTGAGTGCATCGTCGAGATCATCTTTGATCGACTCTAGATCCTGGGACATCGAAGACATGGACGTGCCCAACAAGATTAGGAATATAGTGAATATCGATTTCATCGCTTTATTTTGCCTCCCTTCCCAGTTGTAACTGAACAGGCAAATCTACCACCTGCGGCTGTGATGACTTCCGGAAAACGGCTATGGTTTTACGCACTTGGTCAGCGATATCTGCGTTCTCCGTCCATGACCACGCGCCCTCTATAGAGGGTTCTCCGATACCAGCTAACGGACCAAGATCCGCAGCGTAGTATGCACGGCAAAGACCCAGATAGAGCACATTAACCGTGATTTTTTTTCCATTACCCAGTGATCGTGTTTCCTCAACTAGAGTTATGGTTCGGTTAAAATTACCCGCCGCGTTCAGAATAGATATAACAGATTTGAGTATATCACGGGGAGTATCAAGCGCCGCATCAGTATTAATGAAATCAATATCCGCCGTTAATTCCTCTTGGAGGGGTTCAGGCAAACGCTTGGACAAGCTCTGCATTCGAGGAACAAGCCCTGCCATCGAAGATCTCAATACTCTTTTTGCTTCACGATATTGAGTCAAATCACTCTCCAGCTTTTCTTTGTTAACATCGATAAGCTCGGCCGCCCCACCTGCCGCATCCAATTCCTCGCTGAGCAATGTCAGTTCTTTTTTATAGATCTCGAGCAGGTCCTGCATTTGCTGCTTCTCAAGCTGCCAAGATGTCTTTTCTTCACTGATCAAGCGTTCCGTTTGAACCCATTGCTTAATCAACTCTCTAGCCTTCACAGAATCGAAGGCAGAAGACAAAATCTTTTCAGCATTCACATTGCTCAAATGAAATATTACAACGAATGCTATACAAATGGATACTTTCATAAGATTGAGTGCACAAAACAACTACCAGATATTAGGCTACTCCTGTGGTAAATTTTAGATTTGGACTACAAAAATTTTCTATTTAGGAAAGCACGCTCTCCTTATTGCTCGAGCTTGCTCGATTACAAGGAGAATTTAGCCAAGCCACCACATCTTGAGAAAAGGGCAAATCACTAAATCCCTACAGGCTGAATTAGTATTTTTTGAAATCTATACCCCCACAGCAAATCGCTGCGGAGGTATAGACAAACAATACGATTAAAAAACCTGTATTCAAAATTGTATTCTCAACAAAACATTAGAAACGGCAAGTGAAGCCCAGGCGTGCGTTGATCGGCGCCCCTACAGTGACTTGGTGAGACCCGTGAGCATTCGGATAATAATCCTCGTCAAAAAGATTCTCAATATTGAGCTGCACACGACAATCATCTGATATATCGTAATAGGCTGCAGCGTCTACCCGCACGTAACTGGGCAATGTCTCAGGATTTGAATCAGCATCATCATCGTTGTTGATGAAGGAATCATCTTGATAAATGATACCTAAACCTAAACCAAACTTATCAGTCACCTTATAAGTATTCCAAATAGAGAAACTATTTTCAGGGATCTCTCGAGGGGTTCCGCCTGAGCTAGTTTCGCCATCCATATAACTATAACCGGCCGATACAAACCATTTATCAGTAATATTTCCTACCAACTGTAACTCGAAGCCTCGTAGTTCGCTCTCTGTTTCGACAATGACACCTCCTCCACTATCGGCAGGGAAAGTACCGGCTATTTCGTATGCTGCAGCCGTAACCGACAGATCATCTGCAATGTCATACTTGATACCAATTTCCATGTTCTGAAAGGCATCAGGATCAAGCTGATCACTAACACTCGCATATTGACCACCATTACTTGGAATGAAAGTTTCACTGTAACTTCCATAAATAGATAGATTGTCTACTGGTTTGTAGATAATGCCAGCTCGTGGCGAGATCTGATTATCTGACTTGGTAGCACCACCGCCTCCAAGAACATTGGTGTAATCTTGATCAATATGGTCGTAGCGAGCGCCCAGCACTAAATGCCAGTTTGGGTTAAGTTCGATTTCGTCATGCACGAAGAACGAGAATGCTTCTAGAGATAACTCGGTTGCATCAGCAGGATCTGTATTAAAATTATTAGCCACCGTGTTTCCACTTGTGTTTCGTCCCACCCCATTGACGAGAGAGAAGCCTGAGGCATCGAACACTTCAGTATCTGAATCAGTATTATCATCCGGTGTAAAGTTGGCGTTAAAGCGATCGTTATTGTTTGAAGTACGAATATACTCAGTTCCTAATACAACCTTGTGCTTCAAAGAACCTGTCTCAAATTCACCGATGACATCCGTTGAAAAGACAAAACGATCACGTTGCGTTGTATCCCGGTAACCATCAATAGTGACTTCATCGAGTGACTGATCATAGTCGGATGCGTAAAAGTTTTGGTAGACCTTATCATACTCTCCATAGAGCGCTGATGCACGCAGCTTCCAATCGCTATTTAAGTTATGATTTAGCCTTGCGCTGAAGATATTAGCCTCGAACGTCGAATAATTATCATTTCTGTCACCAAAAACAACATCACGAAGATCATCTACAGGCTTACCGTCAGCTCCAGTTGGGATGCCGCGATCAATGAAGCGCTCGTGATTGAGATGCTCCAAACTAAACGTGACTGATGTGTCCTCATTAAACTTGTGAGTAATAGTTGGGTTTAAACCAAATTGGTCACCATAATAATAATCGCGATGGTTTTCCAATTGATCGTAATGGGCATTGAGGCGAAGCGCAGTCTGCTTACTTGCTACATAATTGGAATCATAAGCAAAGTTATAGCCACCAAATGAATCAACACTGGCCTTGTACTCATTGAAATTACCTGTGAAACTGGGTTTTTTTGTTACACGGTTTATAAGTCCCCCCGTACCACCACGGCCAAAGAATAGCGCGTTGGGCCCGCGAAGCACTTCGACCTGGTCTATATTGTATAGAGGGCGATAATATTGAACATCATCCCTAATACCATCAACAAAGAAGTCTGCAGTAGAACGCACCCCCCTGAACACGATTGCGTCACGATGTCCTTCTCCCTGAGAAGTGTTTATACCGGGTGTATAGTCTGCAATATCACCAATGCTATCAATACCCTGTTCTTGAATACGCTCGCTCGTGTAGAGAGATAAACTTTGCGGAATATCTAAAATAGGAGTGCCGGTTTTGAAAGCATCAACCTCTTTCGACATCAAGGCATTCGCCTCTATGACGAGAGGAGCTAGCGTCTTGAACACGCTATCTCCAGATGCTGATTGTCCAGTACTCTGAGGCTGCACGTCATCATCAGCCATGACATTAAGCGTTGCAAGGCTGCTCAGACTATATGCAGTCAAAGCAAGCATTTTTGTAATTTTTGGTTTCATTATTTTACCTGTTTATTTGGTTATTATTAAGCCCGTCTGTCGACGTCGAAACACTCCTTATTGCGAATGATTCTCATTAGCAATAAAAAACTGGTTAAAAATCGATTTTTTTTACCTTGCTGGAATCCTCAGTCTGACCGCTATTCATGACAACATGTTTGCACCCAGATGGAAAAAGGAAGCAAAGCTGCTTCACAAAGCTGCTAAAAAATTTCTTCATTATAAGCGCGACCTGCTTGATGACCAACAGGTCGCAGAGATTCAATCACGCTGTCAGGACCTTCAAGCCGCATGGAAGCTGAAAGACAAAGAGAAGTGCGACGAGGCATCGAAACAACTACATGCCACCTGTGAGAACGCCCTGCCTAAACAACAGCGACAAGGCTGGATTGAGGAGAATCTCGAAGTTATCTTTGTAGCAGTCGTTATTGCGCTGGGCTTGCGAGCCTATGTCGTTCAGCCATTCCGAATCCCCACCGGATCGATGCAGCCAACCTTGAATGGCATTGTCGCCACGCAAGTCGCCTCCCCTGACGAATTTCCCAATATCGCAATGCGTACACTGCAGCGGGTCACACGCGGCCGAAAATATGTCGACCTAGTTCTTGAAGATAGCAAGCGACTACGTCCTGAAAACCCAGTCATCGAAAAACCCTACTTTCACTTCTTCACCCATACTTATATCTATTTCGATGATGGTACAAAACTCACCTTCCCTGGGCCGAAGTCGGCACTGATGAACCGTAACGGCATGGGCTTTGGTCGTATCTGCGGATACCCAACTTCAGACATGAGCCCGCAAGAAAAAAGCCAATACCAAATAGCGATGGTGGGGGCGTCGCGGTCAAAAATATCAATTGAGGGTTCTAGAAATAGAACGGTCGCATTCACCCGGCCCACAATTCCTGCTGGTACAGTGATTGCAAGGGGCTACATCGACACGGGTGATTTGATCCTTGTTGATAAAATATCATATCATTTTCGGCAGCCAGACCGTGGCGAAGTTTTTGTTTTTGATACCCGAGACATCAAAAAAATCCATTCTCAGGCTGCTCAAAATGGCGGCACAGCTGGATCTCATTACATTAAGCGGCTCGCGGGAATCCCCGGTGACAAATTACAAATCAAACAATCCAACCTGTATGTGAATGGAGAAAAAGCGCAAGAACCGGGTATTGCACGCGTTATGAGCAAGCAAGATGGATATCGTGGTTATGAAGCCTCATACCGCCTGCAGGGAGGTCAGATTTTTAAGGCCAGAAGATCAAACATTCCAGGCATGAATGAATATATTGCACTGGGTGACAATAGCTACAATTCATCTGATTCTAGGTTCTTTGGAACAGTGAAAGAATTCAACGTGATCGGGCCAGCAGCTTTTGTGCTATGGCCATTTACGAGCGGACACTGGGGATCCATTAAATAATATTGATTACCCCCATAATCTCCAGTTTGATTGATGCACCTTGACCATTTTCCATCTGCTTTTGTAATCGTATCACATGTCATCTGCCCAAGAAATTACTCGTAAAGCAAAGTCGAACCTCGCCTTTGCCCTCTCGTGTTTACCGAAACAACGCAAGAGAGATATGGTTATTTTCTATGCTTTTTGCCGCGTTGTCGACGATCTTGCAGATGACCTAGAAGTTTCTTACGATCAGAGACTCTCGGGACTCAATCAATGGGCGGAAGGCATTGATAAAGGCTTTGATCATCCGAATGAGCTTCAGCAGGAAGTGATGCAAATTATCGATCGCTACTCCATTCCCAAACAACCTTTTCTCGACCTCATCGACGGCTGCAAATCTGACCTAGACCCTCAAAGCTTTAACACATGGGATGACCTTCAAAAATACACTTATCAGGTAGCGAGCTGTGTGGGTATTATTTCCATCCGTATTTTTGGCTGCATTCACCCAGATTCAGAAAAATATGCCACCGCACTTGGTCATGCGCTTCAAATTACCAACATCCTTCGAGACATAGAAGAGGACCTAAGTAAGGAGGGGCGCATTTATTTACCAAAACAAGATTTTACGCGACACCATTACTGTGAACAAGATCTTAAAGCGCAGATCCACAACGAGCAATTTGTCGCCATGATGAATGCCCATGCAGATCGTGCAGAAGCATTTTATCAGGAGGCGATTAGTTATTTACGTGAGGAAGACGCCAAGGCTCTTCGTGCCGCAGAAGCAATGCGAAAAATTTACCACCGTTTGCTGATAAAAATGAGATCAGATAAGTTTCAAGTTTTTGCCCAGCGCTACTCACTGTCTAAAGCGAGAAAAACGAGTATTTTAATTTCCAGCTTATTAGGTAAATAATTGAGACATTGATCTTATTTCTTAGTAGCCAGATAGTAACCAAGAGTTATATTACACCAAATAAACTAACTCGGCCTTCCAGTATTTAGCGCACCCTCGATCATTCTGGTCGATAAACTTCATCAATAACATATTGGCCTGCCTTCATTGTATGAATAATCATTCCATTCTCATCACCGCAATGCTCTCACTCCTAGCATCTTGCTCACCTTATTCTAACCCCAACCTAGGTAGCAGGAACCACTGGTATTCAGACTTCACCGAACCCGCCCAAGAACAAAAACAATACAGAAAAATACCGCTTGGACATCCAGATCCTCAAGGCCGGGCAAACATGGTGATGAGTCCTTATCGCCCATACAATATTATCGATATATCAGGCTACCACAGTGGTGATATTGTAGGCGATCCATCGACGGCGGTCGTCAATCCAAGGACAGGCAGACGGGACCCCAACAGCGCAAAACATTTTCGAATTCCATAAGCTGAGAATCATGGATTCACTGTTCCCAGATACTTCCGATATGGAACCCCATGAATCCGTGCCAGCAAGTTCGATTGGGCTCGCGCCTCTAGCGGCTCGGATGCGTCCTGAAGACATCTCAGAGGTTATAGGCCAAGAACACATACTCGGCGAAGGGCATTTGCTGCGACGAGCCATCGAAGCCGATCGATTTTCTTCGCTCATTTTCTATGGTCCACCAGGCACTGGCAAAACAACATTAGCAACTGTTATTGCTAATAGCACGGACTGTCGCTTTGAGATGCTCAACGGAGTCGAATCAAATGTAGCAGAAATACGGGATAAAATTTCCCAGGCTCAAAAGTGGCGCCAATTACGTGATCAAACAACCATCCTATTTATTGATGAGATTCACCGCTTTAACAAAGCCCAACAAGACGTATTGTTACCCCATGTGGAACGTGGGACCGTACGTTTCATTGGAGCTACGACACACAACCCTTATTTTTATGTCAATTCACCACTCGTCTCACGCTCTCAAATTTTTCAATTAGAACCCATAGCCAGCGAGAACCTTATTGGTCTAATGCAGCGCGCTCTGGCAGATAAAGAACGTGGACTTGGCGACATGCAAATCACTGTAGATGATCATGCCCTAGCTCACATTGCAGATAAAAGCGATGGTGATGCGCGGCGAGCCTTGACTGCCCTGGAACTCGCTGCACTTACGACACCGAAAGATGGCGAAGATCAGGTCATCCACATCACTCTAGAAGTCGCAGAGGAGTCGATTCAGCACAAAGCGATTGTTTACGACGCAGATGGCGACCAACACTACGACACCGCATCTGCTTTCATCAAATCAATCCGAGGTTCTGATCCTGACGCAGCTCTATACTGGCTGGCTAAAATGCTTACCGCGGGGGAAGATCCACGCTTCATTGCTCGAAGGATAGTCATTTCAGCAAGCGAAGACATAGGACTGGCTGATTCCAATGCCTTACGTGTCGCCATGGATGCTCAACAAGCATATGAATTCTTAGGAATGCCTGAGGGGCGTATTCCACTTGCTCATGCCACTGTTTACCTTGCGACCGCACCAAAATCGAACAGCGCCTATGCAGCTCTGGGTGCGGCATTGCAAGACGTTAAGGAAGGCCGCACTCTTGATGTTCCAGAACACTTAAGAACCCAATCACGTAAAAAATTAGCTGCAGAATCAGGGGCGCATAAGGATGCCTTACAGTATCACTACTCTCATGATTATGAGGGCAATTATACACCTCAATCCTACTTACCAGAAGGTCGATGTTACTATACACCCACTGAAAACGGATTAGAAAAACGCATCAAAGAGCGCCTTGCTTATTGGCAGGAGCAATTCGATTCATCAAAAATCTGACAAGTCACTCATACTTGTAACTAGCTACCAGCTTGAATAGGCCTTATTTGTGTGGGCTTCAGCTTACCTGTTTTCACAAGATCACGAGTTTGTCTCATAATCATTTTTTCAGCAAGGTAGTATTTCTTATCCTCTTTAATAAAGCCGGTACCGGGAACAAACCAATAGCTACGCTTCAATTCCAAGCCTCCGTTCATACCTGTCACTTGAACATGTAGTGCTTTAAAGTCTCCCGCATCTGTCTCCACCTGCTCCCAACCAATAGCCCTGAACATACGTGTCATGCGTATTTGCTTACCCTCCACAACTTGATCCATCACCACTGGAAATGATTCACCGCCCTTCCAGCTACCGACAACAAGCGGAATGGGTTTACTCAAGCTAATGATTTTCTGGGGGTTTTTCCCCTCTTGTTTCGAGCCCACCGCCTTCACCATGTTATCCTCGACTAACATGTATTGAATTTCCTCAAGCTGTTTGCCATTCGAAAAATAAAAAGCATGGGCCTTGGGCCCATCATCAGAAAGCGCCAAAAAACCATGATATACGGCTGTCTGTAGGTAAGTCGCACGAATTTTCCCCTCCAGCTCCTCGATTACCTGGCCTTCAACATTTGAGGGAATCGTCGTCTCCTTGGCGACCTCTATCGTTATTTTATATGTCCAAGTATCCCCCACAGAAGGGCTCCATAATATTTCGTTTTTCGGCAAGTCATCTGCGGCATGAATTACCAAGAATTGTGAGATCACCAATGTAGCTACCAAAAATTGCTTAACCATCATGTTCGATTTTACTAACATAATTTAGCAACTCAAGACTAAACAAATTGCGCTACACAAGTTGCGCTATACGGATGGCCTCCACTACGCTTTTAACATCATGGACACGGTGTAGCTGAATGCCGCTTTTACACGCAAGCGCAGTAATGACAGCAGTAGCGCCATCTCTCTGTTCAGGGTCATGTTCCCCAGTCAATCGACCTACCACTGATTTGCGAGATACACCCAGTAGAACAGGCCTGCTGGTTTGCAGCTCGCCCACGCACCTCAGCAAGTCTAAGTTATGCTCATGGGTTTTACCAAAACCAATACCGGGATCAAAACAGATACAATCAGTGTGCATGCCCGAGGATTGCAAGCTTGCAAGCCGCTCTGCAAAAAATGCCTGAATAGCGGGCAGCACTCCTCCTTCACTCTCATAGCTCGGGTTCTTCTGCATCGTGCGTGGCTCACCCTGCATGTGCATCACACATACTCCCACACCTGCGGAGACGCATAATTGCACCATACCCTCATCTCGAAGCCCAGTCACATCATTAACGATATCTGCACCAGCATCAATAGCTGCCTCCGCGACAGCCACTTTTGAAGTATCGATAGAAATCAAGACATCAGATCTAGATCTTAACTTTTTGATAATTGGCACAGTCCTAGCGATCTCCTCTGCGGCATCGACAGACCCCGCTCCGGGACGGGTGGACTCGCCACCTATATCGATGATTTTGGCCCCCTCCTTCACCATCTCTAGCGCTCGTTCGAGGGCATCATGAGCAAATGAATACTTTCCTCCATCGGAAAACGAGTCAGGTGTTGCGTTTAATATACCCATCACAACAGCATCTCTTTTGAGGTCTAATGTTTGACGACGTGTTTTCCAGATCATGATCTTATGGCTTGGATTATCAGAGCAATACTTGTAGCTTCATCTGCAACATTCATGAATACAACCATTAAAAAAGCAACCACTACTGCGCAAGTAAGAGTGCCCATCTTCGCGTTGGTGCTGACAGTATTCATGACGAGCGTCCATCTATGTGCAGACGTTAATAACCTGACTGGTATTGACGCCCCGAAGAATAATGTTCGCATCATGCATAATGAAGATGGCACATACACAGAATTTCGTCGCAGTCCAGATGAGCGAGTGATCGAACGCCGCACTTATGGCGATAGGCTGGGTGGCAGTGGCGATAGGGTATTGAGAATGCTGGTCGTATATCGTAAGGACGCATATGGAAAACTCCGCAGTGGCATCGTCTACGATGGAGCGGGTACTAAGCTATATCGCATTGTATATGGCTATCACAAACGCGATGGCAGCCTTGTGGCCGAAGACATGTTTGATGCAAGGGTCAAAAGAACCAGAACAGTCACTGACCCAGTCACCAAAAAGCCTCTCGAGCAGGAATACCCAGTCAGATACCTAAGATATCGCTATAACGCCCAAGGACGGCAAATGAAGCCTATAGTAGTGTGTCTGCCACCAGGTAAAAAAGCAGAAGAGCTTTTTGGCAAGGAAGGTTCGAGTCATGCAGACCCTTGGTCAAATAAGAACAACAGAACAATCAACCCCAATGCGCGAAGTTTGCGCTAGGTGTTCCCAGATACATCACTAGGACCCCTCAACATTTCCCTGCTGAGGCCTGTTTAAGTAATCGGGAAATTCTTCTTTAAGGGTATTGAGGTAATGTTCTGCTTCAGCTTGATCTCCTTTTTGCCTCAGTGCCTCGTATGATTTGTAGAGCGCATCAGCCCTCAACTCCTCATCATCGACAAATAGCTGAACGACCACCACGTAATATGCCGCAGCTCCTGCAAAATCACTGGAATTATAGGCAATATCACCGAGGATCATTCGTAACTCTGCATTAACCTTGCCCTTGGGCCTGAGCTCGAGACCCTGCTCAGCACTCGTTTTTGCCTCTTCAAGGTTTTCAAGTCCTAGATATGCCTCAGCTCTATCCAAGAGCGCCTCGGCTTTCCAGAAAGGCTCTTCTACCACATCAAGAAAATTGGTTGTCGCCGCAACTGCCTCCTCATACTTGCCACAGGACACACAGGCCTTACCAAGCATTTTCCAAAAAGCTTGGGGAGTTGCACGAGGGTCATCCAAAGTCACTCCTTTGGTCAAATATTGCTGAGCAGAAGCCATCTCTCCGGCATTAAAACACTGCACCCCAAGCCATCGAAAAATAGAAGTGGGCACCTTGTCACCGTGCCCAGCCTCAGTAATAGATTCGATCACCTGCTGGAGTTTCTCCTTATCCTTCATGGAGTAAGCGCTGTAGATAATGAGCATACCACTATTGAGCCCATATTTTTGAGAATCTAGATGACTGGCTTTCTCAAGTGCCTTGATGGCTTCGGGAAATTTTTTGATTTGGTAGTTACCCCATCCCATCCAGTAGTAAGCATTAGCGGATGTGTCATTACTCAGATCAGCAAATCCATTGAGCAATGCCTCATACCGACGAATCATGTCTGCATAGTCTTTATCCTCTTTCCTTATTTTTGCACTATTTTGCCATGCCAAGGCGGCCAACTTATCCTTCGGATAACGCTTAATCAGCAAGTCAAAGTCCTTTAGGGCCGAAATTCGATCACCCAGCGCAAGAAATGACTTTCCTCTCATCGCGATAACATCGGCAGCTCGTTTGTCATCACCATGCCTGGCTAAGAAGGAAGTGAAGTCTCGCACAGCTCCGTTGTGATCACCCGATAGAGACAAACACCAGCCTCTTTTGTAATACAAATTAGCCTGATTAGCACTACCAATGATTTCCGAATCAATCTGATTGTATGCAGATGCCGCCTCACGATGTTTCTCAGCATCAAAGAGTGTCTCAGCTTTCATGAGAAGAGCCTTGTGGATCCTCTCATGCTTAGGATATTGAACCTGATAGATTTCCAAAAAAGCATCTACCTGTTGGGGTATATTAGCGCCCTTAATATTATAAAAACAAAGCAAGCGAAAGTAACTAGCTTCAAATGCCTCTGATGACAATGGCTCTTGGCTCTCTGCCTTCGAAAAGAGTCGGATTGCTTCATCGTATAATCTTAATTGGTAGGCACTCCGCCCAGCAATGGCGTATTTGATTGCCTCAGTAGCAGGAGATCCTGGGTGCTCAGCACTCTTCATTACATCGAGCACTCCCTGATAATCTTTAGCCGTGTACATACTATTCATCAGTCCCGCTTGAGCACTGGCTTTGAACTTCTCTTCATTGGAGCTTAGGACATCTTCAAAACAGTCTTTGGCAATCTCGACCTCTTTGTTTTTGAGCGCCAACAAACCAACATTGAGGGTTGCCTCAATGCGTATTTTAGCGTCGACCTCAGGCTTCATCAAAGCTTCAAAATGTTGCCTCGCTTTGGCGTTTTCCTTCTTGTCTAAATAAAGATGAGCTAATTTCAGCCGAGCATTTTCACGGTAATTGGCGGGCGCCTCCTCGGATGCCTCAACTAAAGAAAACGACTGAATAGCATCATCAACGTTACCGGCATACCTGAAACACGATGCCTCTTGATATCGACCTCGAGATCTCTCCTCCGCAGTTGTCGCCATCGTTGCAACTCGGCCAAAATGGACTGCCGCTTGGCTATATTTCTTTGCATTCACAGCATCATAACCCAGCCTGTTTGATGCCAAAGCAACGTAACGCCCCTCTATAAAGCGATTGATTACACCATGAAGTATTCTCTTACCCTCCTCCGTGGATCCTGATTGATAATAACATTCACCCAAATAGTAGCTGGCAGCTTCAATATTCGGGTGATTAGGATAACTCTCTATGTATCCCACCAAACGTGGGATAACACGCTGATAAGCCTCAACTCTGAGGTCACTCTCCTGTGTGTTATTTGCTTCGCGATATAGTTGTTTGCAAAATTCAAATTGATCCTGACCTGGGTCTGACACCAAGGGCGTATTTTGTGCATACAAGGTTGAATGACCCAGCGCCAAGTTAAAGAATACCCATGTGATCAGAGCTACAGTTGGCATATTGCTTTTCATAGAAAAAATCGATTCGGTCTGAATTATTTGCAGCTTAGTTAAAAATAGCTATTTACTGGCTCTTTTTTTGGACTCGGGTAGCGAATGAAATATTCGGAATGCCTGCTTTCTGGCAAATATCAATAACCTCAACAATCTTTTGATACTCTACTTTACCAGCACCGCGGATTCGGATGGCTTGGTTTCTGTGCACGGCTGCAATACGGGACAATTTTTCATAGAGCTCATCTTGAGTCATATCCGCGCTATCCACGACCACACTTCCATCATCGCGCACATTGACAATAATCTCACCAACAGTCTGCCTTGCATCAGCACCCTCTTCGGCCACAGGGACTGACACATTAAGTTCGCGTTCTTTTTGAGCATATTGCATGGTCGCAATAAAAAAGATCAGCAGCAAAAATACGACGTCAATCATCGGCGCCAACGGAAAATCGGCAGATTCAGGCTCTCTGGTTTGAAATTTCATCGACGTGAAAGAGTTTCCCTAGGTCTAAATCCCATGAATCTCAGGACTATCATTAGACGGCCTATTGGAGGGTGCAGATACCTGATCACGCGTCACCGGATGTCTACGCACTGAATCATTTTCATAGCCTGAATCGTCTGGATCGCTGGTATAAACAGGCTGTGGAGCAACTCCTCCTCGCCTGTTATACTGAGCCGCTAATAGTGCCATTAAGTGCGTTGCTGCTGCTTCTAATTCAGCAATGTATTTCTGCACTCTACCACGAAAAATAGAATAAAATATAACCGCAGTTATGCCAATTACCAGACCACTGGCGGTGGTGACAAGCGCCTGATAAACTCCCTCTGCAAGTTTGATGGCATGCGCTCCTGGCTCATGATTCCCATCTGCAATTTCCATAAAAGCTCGAATCATTCCAATCACCGTACCAAGCAACCCAGCCATTGGCGCAATTGTCCCAACATCATTAAGATAGCTAATGCGGTGGGTAAGAATGCCGGCTTGCCGCGAACCTTCAGCTTGAGCGACTTCTCTAACCTCCTTAAAAGTCGTGCCTGTATTCTTGGTCATGAAATCGAGCGTCTTCTCTGTGATGCGAGCTACACTCTGGTTTTGCCTCTGACACTGAGCCACCAGCCCGAGGTAATCACGTTTTCTGATCAGGGCCTCAGCAGCACTCATGAATTTATCACTTACCACAGCGTTACGACGAATAGTAAAGAAATAGAGCAAAATCAGCACCACGCAAATGACGGACAAAACAGCCAAAGGCCACATCATAAAACCGCCTTTATGCAAGATTTGAATAATGTCCTCACTCTTGACCTGACTCGAAAGACTGCTTGTCACCGATTCAGCGGCTATCAAGGATGGGGCAGAAGCTAGCATTACCGAAGACACTAAGCCGCGTTTGAAAATATTTGATTTCATAGAAATGTTTCGCGCACAGTGTAGTCCGATTTTTGCTGTGTGCAAGCACGGGAAAAAACAACTCCAAATCACTGAATATCAGGCTTAAAAAGAGCGTGCTTGTCAGTCTGAAAACAAGCCTTAAACTTCTTTGAAGAAGCTAATTATTCACGCTTATCGCGTTTAATTTAAGAACTATCTGTTCAATTCATTGTTACAACCATCGATGAGCACATCAAAAATTCAGCAGAAACTCAGGGATACGCCTCACAAGCCTGGCGTCTACCTAATGAGGGATCGCTTAGGTGGTATTATCTATGTGGGTAAAGCACGTGATCTTAAAAAACGTGTGAGTAGCTATTTCATGGCCTCACGCAAGATGCGAGCAGACCGTAAGACTCGGGCTCTCATTGATAGTATAGAGAGTTATGACATTCAAATCGTGCGCAATGAACAAGAAGCCCTCATTCTAGAGAGTAAATTGATCAAACAATATCGACCTCGCTACAACGTTAGCCTTCGTGACGACAAGCGTTTCTATATGGTCAAAGTTCAGCTTAAAGACCCCCTACCCCGGTTCATGCTTACAAGGCTGAAAAAAGACGATGGCGCCCGCTACTTTGGCCCCTTTGTTCACTCTGTTGCGATCAGAGCAACCCTTGAGTGGATTAATCGTGAATTTGGACTGCGAACATGCAAGCCAAGGAAACCTGGTGAAAGTGAATATCGCCACTGTCATGCCGATGTGATCCGCTCATGCTGTGCCCCTTGTGTCGGCAAAACTAGCGAGGAGGATTACCGAGCTAGGGTCATGGAGGTGGTTTCACTGCTCGAGGGCAAAGGCAAAAAAGATCGCCTTGATGGATTACGAAGACAGATGCAGCAGGCATCTGAAAAACTCCAATATGAAAAAGCGGCACGACTTCGAGACATCATCGATAACTTAGAAAAATCGCTCAGCCCCGCTCGAAGCTTTGCCAGAGGTGGCGGATCTATTCCCAGTACGGTACAGCCCAGCGAAGACCTGGCTGAGCTTCAGCATGCCCTGAGCTTACCTGACAAGCTTCACATCATGGAGTGCTTTGACATCTCCAATGTATCAAACAACCATATTGTCGCCTCAATGGTTCGGTTCGTGAACGGCAGCCCCGAAAATAAAAGCTACCGCCGCTATCGCATCAAAACCGTTCAAGGCCAAGATGACTTTGCAAGTATGGCAGAGGTCGTTAAAAGACGTTACTCTCGCATCTTACTAGAAAATAAAATTGCTGATGTGGAGCACACTCAAGAGCAACCACTCGAAGCCCTTCGTCGACTCGCCCGAGAGGGTAAATCACCCCTACTGATTCCGAATCTGGTTATTGTCGATGGCGGCAAGGGGCAGCTGAGTATGGCCGTTAAAGAGCTTCAGCGGCTTGGACTACACGACCTCCCCGTCATAGGCCTCGCTAAACAACGAGAAGAAATCTTCAGACCCGGCATCAGCGACCCGTTACTACTCTCTCATGATTCGGGAGCACTCAAGCTCATGCAACGCATACGCGATGAGGCTCACCGCTTTGCCAATAACTACAACGAACTTCTCTTGCGGAGGCGTGTTCGTGAGAGTTTGCTCGACGATTGCCCCGCCATGTCGCCTAAACGCAAAGAGGCATTACTGAGGCGATTCGGCTCGATAAAACGTATCAGGAAAGCAAGCGAAAGGGAGCTAGAATCAGTACCTGGAATCGGCAAAAAATCAGCCAAGGAAATTCACCTCTGGTTAGCATCGCAAAAATGATAGCCCTAATGACTCTTCACCTTACTGGCTGGCGAAATCAAGCGCGCGCTGCTTCATCTGTGTTGCCATCAGATTCAGTGCATTTGCACGTGTTGGCGCCAAGTGCTCTTTGAGTCCCGTCTCATCGATGAAGCTCATATCAGCCTGCAGAACGTCGTTGGGAGTCTCACCATCCAGAACCTGAACAAATAAGGCTATCATGCCCTTGGTGATTAGAGA
Source organism: Akkermansiaceae bacterium (assembly GCA_049631945.1). GTDB lineage: Bacteria > Verrucomicrobiota > Verrucomicrobiia > Verrucomicrobiales > Akkermansiaceae > Oceaniferula. Next base: position 2,814 of record JBNABE010000015.1, on the reverse strand, counting down.
ATCCGAATCAGCGATATAGTGCATGACTCCGTCATCATAGGAGGCATCCAACCACACCTGTGACTGACAGCCCTTGATCAGTCGGTCTTCAGTCTGTTTTTCCGCAGGGAACGGCTTGAGTTTTTTACCCAAGCCGATCACATATTCGTAGCGCTCAGTCCAATCGTGAAAAAAACCAAGCTCTTCGAGCAGCTCTTTTTTTTTAGACTCGAGACTCATAATACTGCCTGACAATTACTGCTCTTGCTGAATAAGAGGCAGGATACGAGCAACCTTCTCCTTCATTTCTTTACCCGGCTTGAACTTGACGATTGCGCGAGGCGGGATCTTCATGTCTTGGCCGGGATTTTTAGGGTTGCGGCCCACTTTTCCCTTCATTTCACGCACTTGGAAAGATCCAAAATTTCTCATCACCACAGCATTACCACTTGCAAGCTCAGTAGTGATGGTATCCATCATTGTCTCAATCACTTGCAATACCTCCGCTTGTCCGATACCTGTCTTGTTGCTCAGTTTAATAACAAGATCACGTTTAGTTACCGTTTCCATCTTTAATATATGTATAAGGATTATTTATTAGTTAGAAGCTAAATTGTGCTACACGGATAGTGGAAACCATACTCTCATGAAATTGTCTCGTACAAAATAGTATTAATTTATGATCTATGGTATCTGGCTCACAATTTGACCATTTAACTACCTAATTTTGGGCATTTTTTAACACTCTGTAATCTTTTCTCGCCTCACTGCTTTCTATCATACCCACTACGCCTCGTAAGTCATTCTATAATCTCTGATCGCGGATCCAAGCCCGTCACATAGCATCTTGATCTCGTCAATTGTGATCGAGAGCGGCGGCATCACCACCAAGGTATCTGCAATTGGCCTTGTCAAAACCTGGTAATCACGGGCCATCACAGACACTTTTTCCCCAACCCTTAGGGATCTATCAAATGCTTGACCATCTCCACGACGTAACTCGATCCCTGCAATCAATCCGCACTGTCTCACTTCATAAACGAGTAATGCTTCATCAGCCAGCTCTTCAAGCTGGTCTGAGAGGTATTCAATCTTCGCCGGCAAATGTTCTAGCGTCCGCTCCTGCTCAAAAACCTCCAAACTAGCGAGTCCGGCCGCGCAGCCTAGCTGATTTGCAGTATAACTATGACCATAGTAGAAAGCTTTATCTGAACCGCCCAGAAAGGCATTGTAAATTTCACCGCGGACCATCGTTGCTGCCAATGGCATATACCCACCACTAAGACCTTTGGCTAAGCACAAATAGTCAGGAATCACGTCCTCATGCTGGCAGGCGAACATTTTTCCTGTTCGCCCAAATCCAGTCATTACCTCATCAAGGATGAGGTGCACATCGTGGTGGTCACACCACTTTCTGAGCTCAGCCAGCATCCCCTCTGGCCAGGGTCGAATTTGATTCACCCCTTGAACAAGAGGCTCAATGATGACTGCCGCAGTGCTTTTAATCGTTTCATCATCAAGAGTATCAAGTTCATGGAGCCCTGCCAAATGCCTCACTGGAAAGCCAAATTTCCTGAATGGCTCAAAAAATTCGCCCACTCCGCCAAGAGACGCCGCTCCCAATGTATCACCATGATACGACATATCAAATGCGAGAAATTGAGTGCGCTCAGCTTGGCCAACCTGCATCCGATATTGAATTTCCATCTTCAGTGCGCACTCAACCGCTGTTGAACCATCGTCTGAAAAAAAGACCCGCTCCAATGTCTGCGGCGGAAACAAGGCCGATAAGCGAGAAGCTAGTTCACTCGCCCTAGGATTGGCAAAACCAAGATAACTGGTGTGCGCCACGTGGTTAATCTGCTCAATGATCGCCTCATTAATCAGCGGGTGCTTATGACCATGTATATTGGTCCAAATGGAGGAATTTCCATCAATATACCGTCTGCCCTCAGAATCAGTCAGCCAAGAACCATCACCATCAACTAGAACCAATGGATCTGCAGGCTCACCCTTTACCCAATCATCTTGACGAGTAAAAGGATGCCAGCAGTGCGCTCGATCTGCTGCAATCCATTGTTCCGTATTCACAAATGCTATTGCGCCATATTGTAGCAGAATTGCAAGCACCAGCATCTTCTATGTAATGTAATAACGCGATGTCATCTTTGGAGATCATCAAGCTTGATTGGAGTAGGATTGCTTTCCCTGATAAAAAATTGAATAATGTCAAATTCTCGTCGTCCTATCCTATTATGAAACATTCATTCCCCCTCCTCTTATTTGCTGCTCTCGGAGTATTCTTACTAAGTTCATGTGTAGACCCTAATTACTACCATACGGGAAATACTCGGACCAGCTACACAACGAGTGCCACATTCACCACGCTGCCCTATGGCTACCGCACGATATACGTAAGCGGCACCCCCTACTACTATTGCGGAACTCGGTGGTATCGCCGCAGCGGCAGCCATTACGTCACCTGCGCGCGCCCTTACGGATACTACGGCAATATAGGGCGATCTCATCATTACCACGGTTTATCACGCCTACCCTATGGCTGCCGCACGACTTATGTAGGTGGTCATCGTTATTATACTCATGGCAACACATGGTATCGTAAAAGTGGCAGCCGTTATGTCACCTGTTCAAAACCAAGCAGCTATCACTCTGATCGCCACAAAATACATCATCGGACTGACAAACATAAGAATCAGTGTGAAAAATCAGATCACAAAAAAAGCCATCATAAGCACGACAAAAAGCAGACATCTGACAAATCATCATCACAAAAAATGTCAAAAAAGACATTTTCTAAGGACATAAAAGTTCGTG
>JBNABE010000014.1:0-24039 GCA_049631945.1 Akkermansiaceae bacterium | reverse complement strand
TTGGTAATAGGGAGCCCGCCGCATGTTGATGGTGTGAAAATGGTTCAGGGGTATTTGTGTAAGGATCCAGAGCGAACAGTTCGTGTTCGAATCGAGGGTCAAGGGGGTGCAGTTCAGCAGGGGCGGGCGGTTTTAACGGTAAAGGGGAGGTCAGAGGGGATTACTCGCCCAGAATATGAGTATAATATCCCCGTAGCAGATGCGCGAGAGTTGATGGGGCTTTGTGTAGGATCTATCGTTGAGAAGACTCGCTATTGTCATCACATTGGTGCGCATGTTTGGGAGGTTGATGTTTTCGAAGGCGAGAATCACGGCTTGATCGTTGCAGAAATCGAGCTCAGCGATCCATCAGAGGTATTCAAAAAGCCCAACTGGATAGGGTGTGAGGTAAGTTCAGATCCTCGTTATGCCAATTCAAGTCTGAGCCGTAAGCCATACACTGAGTGGTAGGCATAGAGAGTATTGATAAATTATAAAAATATCATCTTCGGAGCCTATATATTCATTGCCTCATGGGGTTGAATATGGTTTCTAGTGCAATCTCGCATCCGCAAATTTCATTATCATTTGTGGTGTCATGTGAAGCTTTATTTTTTATCGAATGAAAAACAAGTTATTGATGAAGTATCCATCTTCTTGGTGGGGTGCTAAGTGGAGGGAAGCCTTGCCATCTGGTAATGGGCCAATGGGGGCTGCTGTTTATGGTGCCGTGCATGAGGAAACAATCATGCTCACCCATGAGGACTTGTGGCACATGGTTGTCACTCAGGAGCTGCCCGATGTCTGTAGTATGCTACCAGAGGTTAGAAGGTTGTTGTTTGATCGCATGGTTCACGCGGCTGATCACATGATTGCAGATGAATTGACTCGACGTGGTTATGATCCGGACATTGGTTATCCTTTACCACTTGGTGATTTTAAAGTGAAGATGCCAGTTGCGCGTGGTTTTAGCAATTACAGCCGTGGCATCGATATGGAGACAGGGGAGGTATTCGTGAATTGGCATGACAATGGTGTGGATTATCAGCGTAAGCTTTTTGTATCTCGCGCAGATGATATTGTTGCGATGGAGATATCAAGCCAAGGAGGTGATCTCGAAGCTGGTTTTTCATTCGATATCCATGACCCACTTGATGCTCGGACGCTCCATCATGGTGATTCCCCATTGCCTCAAGCGATTGAGAAGATCACTACGGAAAACAAATTTATCCGTTATGCAGCTCTGAATGATGACGGCAACGACTTCGGAGCGGTAGCGCGTGTTATAACGCCAAGCGGAGTCGTAGAGGCGGATACAGAGCATATTCATGTCTCTGGTTCAGACAAGGTCCTCGTTGTGATTAAGCTCTTCACTCACGAAGGTCGGGAAGAAGCATGGCCACGCCTTGAAGAGGAATTAGATTCTCTCTGTATGGATTACCAGATGCTGTTGGCGCCACACGTTGAATTGCATGGAGAGATGTTCAAACGTGTTGAACTCGATCTCGGAACTGCTGAAGCTGAGCACGATGTATGTAACGAGCAGCTCCTGCTCGATGCTTACCAAGGTGCGGCACCCACTGCGATGGTCGAAAAGATGTGGTCCTATGGCCGCTACTTGTTAATATCGAGCTCACGAGAAGGTGGGCACCCATGTCATCTCTATGGTAATTGGTGCGGTGAATATCGTGGCTACTGGGCCTTCAATATGGCCAATGAAAATCTACAAATGATCTACTGGCAGGCTTTGTCTGGAGGTCTTTGGGAAATCATGTTGCCGGTCTTTGATTACTTTGATGGCATGATGGACGACTTTCATGAGAATGCACGCAAGCTCTATGGCTGCCGAGGCATCTACATTCCAGCCGTGACTACCCCGCCATCTGGCTTACTCAAAACAATTCGCCCGCACATTATTCATTGGACTGGAGCTGCAGCGTGGATTGCTCACCATTATTTTGATTATTTCCTCTACACCGGTGATAAGGACTTTTTGCGAGAGCGTGCATTGCCTTTCTTGCGAGAGACAGCGCTTTTTTATGAGGACTTCTTCATTATTGGAGAAGATGGCTACTACATCAGTGCACCTTCAAATTCTCCAGAAAACACACCAGGAAATTACTATGATGGAAAGGGTATGGGGGCCGCGATGGAGACCACTATCAATGCGACCATGGACTTCGCACTTGCTAAAGAGGTGCTGAAGCATCTGATCGATGGATCAAAGCTTATCGATGTTTATCCTGAGGAGATACCGAAGTGGGAAAAAATGACCACTCACATTCCACCCTATGAGATCAACGAAGATGGGGCCGTGAAAGAATGGATGCATCCATATTTCAAGGACAACTACCACCACCGTCACCAATCTCATATTTACCCTCTTTTCCCCGGAAGAGAAGTCACTCGTAGTTCAGACCCAAAACTCTTTGAAGCATTTGAAACAGCGATTGATAAGCGCCACGTCATTGGGCTGGGTGAGCAGACTGGCTGGTCTCTTGTTCATATGGGTAATGTCTACGCAAGGTTATTAGATGGAGATCAAGCACTTGAGTGCCTAGATTTGTTGACGCGCTCTTGTGTGAAAAATAACTTTTACACCACTCACAACGATTGGCGTAGCATGGGCATTGGTGTAGAGATGGAGTGGGCTCCGTTTCAAATTGATGCGAATATGGGTTTGTCGGCCACGATTCATCAAATGATGATGAATTCAAGAACAGGGCATATTTCGATTTTGCCTGCATTGCCATCGAAATGGAGGAAAGGCTCTATCAAAGGGCTGATGGCTCGTGGTAAGATATCTGTCTCTATTTGGTGGGATCTTGATGATAAAGGGACGATCGAGGTGGAGATGTGTTCTCTGGAAAAGGCCCAAGAGATTTCGGTCTTGTTCACTGTAGGTGATGAGCACAGAATGAACCTGCAACTCGAGGCAGACACGCCTAAGAAATTGAGCGTTGATGTAAATTCTGCTGACAAGCCCGTTTTTGAAATGGCATAGTTGGTTATCTGACCATCGGCTGATACAAAACTTAAACATAAAACTAACCACACCTGATTATGCATTGGATCGATTGGACCGTAGTCGCTATTTTCTTATTCTCTATGATTCTCGTCGGGGTGCTTTTTAGTAAGCAGGCGGGCAAAAGTATCGACTCGTTTTTCGTCTCTGGTCGAACATTGACTTGGTATGTCGCCGGGGCTTCCATGATTGCGACGAGCTTCGCCTCTGACACCCCGTTGTGGGTAAGTGCTTTGGTGAGACAGTATGGTATTCAGGCAGTGTGGCAGTATTGGGCACCTTTAATAGGTTCAGCCTTGGGAGTGGTCTTGTTTGCTAGGTTATGGCGGCGCAGCGCCGTGGTGACAGACAACGAGTTGATCGAGCTTCGTTATTCTGGCAAGTCGGCCGGCTTTATGAGGGGGTTTTCTGCTGGAGTTGGCGCACTGGTTATCTGTCCTCTAATTATCGGCTGGGTATCTAAAGCCATGGTTACTATTGCCAGTCAAGCTCTCGGGCTTGGTGCCGATGCAGCACCAATCATTATTCTAGGACTCGATATTCCGCCGGACATGGTAGCCACCCTAGTGGTTATGACCTGCGCTCTTTTGTTATGTGCTTTCAGTGGGCTTTACGGCGTGGTTTACACTGACTTCATTCAATTTATCATAGCGACAGCTGGAGCCTTTCTCCTTGCGTTCCTGTCGATTAAATACGTTGGAGGCATCGAGGCGATGGCTGATAAGCTGTCCTCCCTGCAAGTGCCAGTGAAGGTGGAGGGGGGCGATGAAACTGTGCTCAAAGACTGGGCGGGGCAGAGTTTAAACTTAGCACCAAAGATCAGCGGTAGTGCCAGTGTCGATGGCGGCGCTGGAGCTATGTCTATCTGGAATGTCATCGGCTACTTCGGTATTCTATGGTGGGGCGTGGCTCTATCCGGCGCTTACAATGCGCAACGCATCCTCGCCTGTAAGGACACACGTCATGCTTCGAATGCCGTTCTTGTTCATACCATCGTGTATTACGCAGTTATTTCGATTCCTTGGGTAGTGGTAGGTTTGGCCTCATTGATTGTATTCCCTGATCTTGGAGGGGAGAGCCATGATGCGGCTTACCCCAAGATGCTGTTGACCATCCTGCCTGTCGGAGCACGTGGGCTACTTATCGCAGCTATGATAGCGGCCTTTATTTCTACCATGAGTACGATGTTTAACTGGGGATCCAGCTACATCGTCAACGATCTCTATAGGCGCTTTATGGTGCGCGATGCCGGAGACAAGCATTATGTTCGAGTGGCGCGCATCATCACTCTGCTTGTTGCCGTTATGGGTGGAGTGATCAGTTTCCATACCGATAATATCCAGCAATTACTCGCTATCTTTTATGTAGTGGGAACTGGAGGCGCCGTTGTTGGTGTATTACGTTGGTGTTGGTGGCGTGTTACCGCCATAGGTGAAATTACAGCGTTGGCAGCAAACTGGATTTTTGCGTTCTTATTGTTGTTTGGTCACACAGCTTTCGGATTGGACCAGCCAATCTTTGATGGCATTATGGGCAGCGTGCTCGGTCTTGCCGATGAGGTCAGCTTTACTAATAGTCACGATACGCTCGGTGCGCGCATGCTCTTCATCATGGTGCTTAACCTAATTGCCGTTGTAGTTGGCTCCTTATTGTCTAAGCCCACAGATCCAGCCCGTTTAGAGGAATTTGTTCAACGTACTCGAATATTTGTGCCGGGTTGGAGGGCTGTTACTCGCAATATACCAGATTATAAGCCAGCTCACAAAGTTGGAGAGGTGCTTCTCGACTGGGGGCTTGTGGTCGCCACTGTTTGCAGCCTGTTGTTCTCACTTAACAATATTGTTTGTAGTCGCTTTGGCATAGGTGCGTTCTTATTCGCGGTCTTCTTAATACTTTTATTTGTTGTCATTCAACGAACCAAACGTGAATGCCCGGTGGATGATGCCGAGGCAGAAATTGATGATGTCTAAACATCTCATTCGTGTTTCCACACTTTATTTAAATCAGTATGTCCAATCCATTATTTCAAAGGTGTCGCAATAGTAGCATCCTCATTTTGATAGGCTTGTCTGTTTTGTTAGCACCCAGCTGTTCAAGAAAAACAAGCCCTGAAACTGATACGGAAGATGGCCTTGTAGGCCCCGAGATTGAGGTTCAGGTTGACCTTGGGGCATCGGTGTTGGATCTCTTCCCTGATACAGGTGTTGAGCCTGTTGCCGGTTCTGCTGATGCTGAGAGTAGTTGCACTTTTTCTTATGTGCCTTCTGGTTCCACTTGGAGAGAAGGCTTAAATGAGGAGAGCGTGTTTTATGCGTCTATCAAGGGCGACGGCTGGATTATGGGAGTTGGCAAAGGCGGTTCCATTTATTCTCTGCGTGGTCCATATGGTGAGTCGGTGCCACCGCAACGTATTGAGTCCCCCTGGAACGATGAAGTCTGGCAGACGGTTGCGACTAACGAAGATCTCATAGGGCCCATCCATGAATATCAAGCCGAACATCGTGATCAATATCGCGTCACGGAGCCATTGATGTATTTCATCCATCAGTCCGGTATCTACACCCCCGGAGCCAAGAAGGCGGATGGGGGCAAGGCCTCGGCGTTCTATTCACCAACTCTACGTGAGCGCTGGAACCCCGAGACAAAAACTCTCGAGCTCGTCAGCTGGATGCAGCAGGCCCATACCCCATGTGTCTGGAAATCAGGTCTTCTTATTTACACATCCTATCGTGATCTGGGTGGGGGTATTCTTGAGGTTAATAAAGTACTTCATAACTTCGGCACTGAGAAGATGAACTACACCAATACTCCGTGGGGGGGGATTCGACACTCGTCGATGCCTCATGGCATTATGGCTAAACCAGATGGGGGCTGGGAAGCTATTGATGGTATCTACGGCTGGACAAATATACCAACCAAGAACCTGGTTGATACTGGAGGATGGATGGCGTGGACCCAGGATCCAAAAGATGAGGCGAGCCCATCATTGGCACTCGTGTTTGGCTCTGATGCTAATGATGTATCCAAAGGAAGGCGTATGGATGAGGCTATTCGTTGGGGCAAAGCTGGTAGTGGACCGAGATCTAATATCCGTGACTATCAAGTGACTGAGCGTATGGGCCACCCCGTGATTAAGCCAGGGGATTCATGGAGTATTCGTTGGTATTTGGTTTCCGGCTCTTTTGCCAAGGTCCGTGCGCATGCAGCTAAGTTGGCGGACAAGGCATTGATAGCACCCATTAACTATGAGGATTCACCAATTCAGCCATTATGGGTAGATCAAGGTGTCGTCAATACTAACGGGAAGGGTAAGCAGTGGGGGAATCTACTCGCGTTTCCTGAAAAGGGAGCTGTGCCAGTATTTTTGCTTGAGGATAATCGCAGTGGGCAGCAAGTCATTAGTGCTGACATCTATGCACTCGCAGAGTCAGAGCCGTATCCAAATCCACTTCCGAAGGAGCACCCCGAATATTCTCGCTATCAGAACCGTGTGATCTATCGGCAGTATAGCCCACACATCGGTTATAAAAACCTGCTGGGCTATGCCCACTTGAGGGAGGCCAACACCACCACAGCCGATATCTTGAGCGCCCCAGAGGGCGTTGAGCTCCACTCGTCAGCTCAGAATCTCATCTTTGCTCAATAGCATCGGCTAGTTTCGTTGAACACCAAGCTAAAGACGCATCTGAGTCTTTAGCTTAGGGTGTAATTGGCGGGTTATTAGGCATTCGAATTAGTTTAGTAATCTACATTCGTCATCTCCTTATCATTTTTCGTCTATTAGCGCGTGGTAGATTGTCTTAATTAACTTGTAACAAGTTACTTATGTTTTTTTAGTGTGGTTCTCATAAGAATTGAGGGCTATCCAATAAGCTCTTATTGAGCTACATTGTATTTACATAAAGTTTGTGCCACGTGACTTGCTTTATTGTTAACTTTCAATGACCTGATCGCGATATTTTTTAGACATGTATATTGTCCTCAACGATAGTTCATTATTACGCAGCAAAGCCCATGGGCATGGGTTTGCTCTTGTAGCCACGGTCAGCATGATGGTGCTGATGACACTCATCGCCGTCGGCATGCTCAGCCTTTCCACCATTGAGCAGCGTAGCTCCGGCGGTGGTGCCAACGAGGCGGACAGGACAGCACGTGCCAATGCACGGATGGCACTGATGATGGCGATTGGTGAATTGCAGAAGGCGGCTGGACCAGATCAGCGGGTCACGGCGACAGCATCCATTTTGGATGCGCAGGATCAAGCTGGAAACCCGATTTTTAATGGCTACACTAATCCAACACCTCTCGACCCGCCACCTTATGAGCCTGCGGATGGTAGGAGACACTGGGTGGGAGTGTGGAATACCAACGGTTACAGCCCAGCCGACCCTGACAACAAAACCTTTATGCGCTGGCTGGTTTCCGGAGATCAAGATCAGCTGGATGCGCTCGCTGATGCGAGAACCTTACCAGCTGCCGATGATGTCGTAATTTTTGTAGGTGCAGACGCGGCCGCCACGGTCAAGGTCCCTAAGGTGCAAGTGGCTACCGGCTCAGGCAATACGTCCTATTACGCCTATTGGGTAGAGGACGAGGGCGTGAAAGCCGACCTCGCCTGGAACGAGGGTAGCTTCACCGATGCCAGCCGTGAACAGGCAGCAAGACTTGCCGCGGCTCCGGGGCCGGACCACGGGGTCTTTGGTGGTCCTTTTGCCACCGGGGTAACTTACCCGCTTGAGAGTGGCAGCGGTTACATTGATGATTTGGAGAAGGCCCATAGCCCGGCGGATATGCTGTTGGTAATGAGTTCAACCGACCAGAGCAGCTGGTATGCAGAGAATCGCCATGACATGGCGATGAATGTTCGCGGGGTGATGGCTGATGTTAAGAAAGGTGGCCTACGCCGTGACCTTTCACTGGCATTTGAGATGGATGGCAGCGCGGAGTCAGAGAGCGCGGCGCTATTCAACCAGCAGACCACCGAGTTTGTCGGTAATGACGACGTAAACTCCAGCCCTTACATCACGCCCGGCACAAACTTCAAGGCTCGCAATTTGTTTCGTGACTATGGTCCGAAGTCCGACGGCACTCCTGGCGCCGGCGGCCCCTTCTCTAACCATATCACCCAGCGAGCACCATGGAAGAAAACCCAAACAGCGGTCCCACACGCCAGCCAAGAGCTAACGATCGTCAGAGGTCCAAGCTGGTGGCTGATGAGGGATTATGCCAATCTCTACAAGCGAATGAGAACTCCAAGCAGTGGCAGTGGTCATGCTTTGAGTGCCCGTGCCTATTTTCCCAACCGAACTTATGACTCAAGTGGTAACCCCGTCATTGAAGACTTCGTCGAGATCTACTGTTGGCATGCTTTTAATGCTCTTGAGGATAGGGGGACTAGCCCCGTTAACAAGGAGGTCACGAATGTCGGTTCTACCTATCTTCAACGGCCTGTAAGAGCCAGCTACGCTCCCGTCGTGATTGCGGCCAATGCCCTGCTCAGTGTGGTATACGAAGGCGGTCAGTTAAAACTGGTGGTCGATCCATTCTTCATTATCTGGAACCCCTACAACACGCATATCACTTCTGATAGATATGCGATCACCTTGAATGAGGGCTTCTTCGGAGGAGTGCTGCTCAAGCACCGTTACCCAGATGGCACAGGGGGAACTACTGAAAAACGCTATGGGAGATCGAATGGCGGTGGTGGATCCTCAACTACTTTCGCCACCTATGCGGAACACGATACGGGGGGAACTAATGGTAAAAACATGAGTTACCTGATCAGCGACCTCACCATGGGGCCAGGTGAAGTCATGATCTTTTCCCCGCCCAATGAAGCCGCCAGGAGTGCTAACGCCAATGCACGCAATGATGAGTTGTTGCCGGGCATGAACTACGATGCTTCCACCTCAGGCATCTTTTTTGATGAGTTTCCCGAATACACACTGGGAGGAGGGTTTTTAGGTTGGACCACGGTCAATGTCCCTGGGACTGAGAGCTCCGATCATACTCTTGAGCTGATTTTCAACCTGCAAGGTGTAGACAATTGGGCTAAGAAATTTCTGTTGGAGACCAGTCTTCCTGCTCCGGGAACACTCGCCGACCAACTGACCAGCGAAACCAATTTTGGCGCTAATCTGTCAGGGTGGGAATATCGTATCTCAAGAGGAGCGGGCCGTCCAATCCCCAACTGTAATAAGGGTGTGAGTGTGAATGCTGGGAGTTATGTGCCAATATTAGTGAGCTTCGACGAGCTTAGCACCACCAAGAAGTCTTTTGGTATTATCAGCTTGCTGAATATGCCGACCGATCATCTGGGTTCAACTGGACGTATCGGTGCCAAAATGGAAGTGTTCTCCCAGCTCAATGTCACTCCGGTGGTCAAGAGTCTACTGGAGCAACGCCGGAAGAGTCCGATCAATGTCTTCACTACAGCGCCGATGGCCAATGGTATTAATAATCTGATGCAAAAGGTAGGCATCGACATTGATGCCTTTGGCGATGGTAACAACGGTTTTTATGGCAAGAGCTACAGCCTCGCGCAGGGGGACTCATCCTTCCCGATCATCGATATTCCCAGAGCACCCATGCATTCCCTGGTGCAGCTGTCAGGAGCCAATATCGGAATAAGGCTCTTTGAGCCGACCAACGCCATTGGTAATTCCTGGAAACCTCCGTATACCCCGCAGGACTCCATCTACTTAAACTCGGCGACTTTTTTGAATGCTAATAATATACTCACTCTTAATGATGTATCATGGCAGGCGAATGACGCCTTGTTTGACCGGTATTATTTCTCCGGTATCGCGCCGGAGTATACGATTGGCGCAGGAGGATACAGTGCCACGGGATCTTTGAGTGATACTTTGCACCGCTTCTACGGCATGGATCCGGCGGATCCGACGCAGTCGGTTGACCCCGCCACAGCCCAAGCCAACCCGGCAATGGAGCCGCATGTTCCCTCAGGTAAAACCTTGGATGATATTGTGGCTGAGCTCACACCCACAAGCGCCAATCACGACGGTTACCAAAAGGTGAGTGCCTACAGTCTTATCAAAGGAGCATTCAATGTGAACTCCACTTCGGTGAAAGCATGGGCTGCTTTCCTCAAGGGCAACAAAGCCAAGGCTCTCACCACGGCTCAAGGCACGACTGAATCCGGTACGGGCACTCCGTTCCCCCTGGCCAGCACCACCTCTAACACGAGCTCGAACAATGGCTGGGAGAATTTTTCTAGGCTCACTGATGAGCAGATCTGGAATGATAATGCCACGCCGAATAACTTTGCCGATGATACCGGCCTCGCTGTGGAGATCGTCAAGCAAGTCAAAGCCCGCGGCCCGTTTATGAGCATCTCAGATTTTGTCAATCGGCGCATTGCCAAAGACACTGACCTCACTGCTGTGCCTAATGTGGAAGACACGGATCCACGGGCCTATCAGGGGGCTGTTCAGGATGCGATCGAGCAGGCGGGAATTAATGGTGATCAAAGCTCGGGCATCAGGGCCAGCACCTCCGACGTTCTCCCCAATTATAAAGCCTACTCAGATTATTGGTGCTATACAGTTCACCGAACATGGTATGACGAGCATAATGATTTTCCGTACAGTGCCGCGCCTTATGCTAGCGGCAGAAACTGTGCCACGGGGGTGCCACTGGAAATCAACCAAGCCAATATCCTTTTACCACTCGCCCCGAAACTCAGCGCCAGAACCGACACCTTCAAAATCCGTGGCTATGGTGAGGTCAGGGATTCATCGGACAAGATCATTGCCCAGGCCACCTGTGAAGCAGTGGTGCAACGTCTGCCTGAGTATGTCGATCCAGAGACTGACCCGACGAACAACGAACCATGGGATGATGACTCTCAAACACCCACACTGAACACGATCAACCAGACCTACGGCCGCCGATTTGAAATGCGTAGCTTCCGCTGGTTGGATGCCAAGGAGGCCTGATGGGCGCAGTGTTAGAGGTATAGAATTTATTAAATGATCATGGGGAGAGAATGGATGTGGAGAAGCAGGGTGTCTGCCTGCTACAGGGTTTTGATGCAAATTATCATCGTCGCCTGCTTTTCATGGGCGCCTGTTTCCTTTGCCCAAGAGGGTGACTCGGAAGTAGCCCAAGATGAGGGCAAGGAGATGCGCGTGAGCTTCACTGCGATTGCACTCAACCAGATCCCCTATGATAAAGTCTATTATCGCCATGGCAAAGAGTTCATAGAGATCCAATGGCGAAACGGGATGAGGACATTCCCATACTCACTCTCCAAGGCCAAGTCACTCGAGGTCTATATTGATCACGATGACCCTGAAAACCCCTACAAGCTCATCGGCAAGGCACCTCTGGTATCAGGCACGAGCAAGATGCTCTATTTCTTCGCTCACAACGCGACATCGCAAGAGGGGCAGTTGCCGGTCAGTCTCTACGGCATTGATGATTCAGAGAGAGCCTTCCCTGAGAGCAGCTATCGTTTCATCAACTTCACCAGTGTGCCGCTGGTCGTTGATTTCAACAAGAGACGCTTCTACGTCAAACCCGGCAAGCCCACCGTGCAGAAGGTCAAGCTGAGCAAGCTGGGAGCCTTTACGCCTTTTGTAGTGAGGGACAGCAAGGGCAAGATTCTGGGAGGCACCCGGCTCTTTAGCCACGCGGCCAACCGAGAAATGGTGCTGATTTTCCAGCCCAAGAAGGGTGAGAAGCGGATGGATATCAGGTATTTCTCGGATTGATGTGGTGATACATGCTAGCGCCTATGGTCCCTTTTTTTGCAAGCATGAGTGATAGACATGAGCTCACCGTATGAATACCATGTTTTTTTTCGTATACGGTTAGGCACCTGTTTTCATTTGTAAGTTGGCCATGGCTGGAGCCAGACACAGATGGTAAGGCTATTACATACCTACTAGATAAATGCTGCTTGAATTCGCCATTCAAATTCAAACACAAGTAGTTACTTCACCTTCCCCTTGAGATCGACAATTCACCAGGAGTATATGATGGGCGAAACATTGTCTGCCACTGATGACTGCCATGAAGATTTCATTCGAATACTCGATTTATTGGATTAGAGTCGCGTCCACAATTCGTCAAAAACTTATCATATTTCGTCAATTGGGCACACCCAAATACTTCATATGTTGTTCTTTACAAGTAGCTTACGTTTTTTTCGTGACTGTGGTCATCCTAAAAGACTACTAGACAAATAGCACGACTATAGATACATTGTGCATACATTAGTTGTTAAATCTACAATCTCGCAACCTTAATCCATCAATGATACGTTCATGCTTCCCAGCTAATCCGGTTGTTCTACGCAGAAACTGTGCGGTAATTTGCAACCAAGCTCGCGGCTTCGCTTTAGTGGCAACGGTGAGTATGATGGTGTTGATGACGCTTATCGCTGTTGGAATGCTGAGCCTTTCCACGATTGAGCAGCGTAGTTCGGGTGGAAATACAAGCGAAGCTGACAGAGTGGCTCGTGCGAATGCTCGCATGGCGCTGATGATTGCCCTTGGCGAGCTGCAGAAGGCGGCTGGGCCTGATCAGCGGGTGACGGCGACGGCCAGTATTTTAGGGAACGCCAACAACACGGGTTATTCCGTAAATGGTGGCACAACGGAATATATTAAGGATACTGCCGCCGTAGATGGAAAGAAACACTGGGTCGGGGTTTGGGACACCACTAACTACACCCCGGCTGACCCGGATAACAAACCCTTCCTGCGCTGGCTGGTATCGGGTAGCGAGGATGCCGCCGGAGATAATCTCAATTCCCTAACCGCTGTAGGCACGGTCGCGGCCACTGATGACGTAGCTATATTCGAGGGTCTGAATGCAGCAGACACCGTCAAAGTCCCCAAGGTGGAGGTTGCCACCACCGCAGGCAACCAATCCTACTATGCCTACTGGGTTGAGGACGAGGGAGTGAAGGTGGACTTGAACTGGTATGAGGTAGCCAAGGCGAGCACAGGCTCTGATGATAGCGAGCGTGCTCAGGCGCGGCGGCTCAGTGCCATGCCCGCCCAGAATTATTGGCTGACACCAGGTGGTGGCGCGTTGGGTCCTTTCAGGGATGCCAATGACGATGGCAGCACCTCGGATTCGATCGTCAACGGAGCCATGGGGACACCTTCCAACAGTGCGTTCTATGATGACATCAAAAAGGTCTCCAGTGCCGAAAACATCCCATTGGTAGCAGGGGCCAGTGCTGCTCACCGAGACTGGCTCAAAGGAGTTCGCCATAGCAGAGGTTTTAACAACCGTGGAGTGCTTGCTGATGTCAAGCAGGGAGGCCTGCGCCGTGATCTGACGCTGGCTTTTGAGATGGATGGGGATGATGACGTAGATACTGACGGCGTCGCGGATGCCGATACAGATATTCTCGGAAATTTTAACCAGCAGGTGGGTGAGTTTGTCGGCGGGAGTGACAAGTATGCCTCTCCCTACGATTATCCAGCAGCATCGGGATTGCCCCGGGCACGCTATCTGTTTCGCGAAACGCGTGATACCGGTGGACCTTTCGCCGATAAAATCCATCTGAAAACCACTTGGGTTGCGGGCAGCTCTCAACCGGAAAAGAGAAAGCAGTCAGTGGCCCGCGGTCCTACCTGGTGGAACCTGCGCGACTATTACAATCTCTACAAGCGCATGGAAAAGTCAGGATCGAACTATCGCCTCAAAGCTCGCGCCTATTACCCCGATCGCTCGACCATCGGCTATGACCACGGCGAGTTACTCGACACCATCACCACTTGGGCTGATCACCGGGACACCGATTATCGTAATCCACATCAGGGGAAGTTTGCTGGGCAGTGGAAGTATGTTTTCCGGCCGGCCCGTCCGAATTATGCACCTGTGTTTTTGGGTACAACTGTTATCATTAGCGTCACTGGAGATAACTATGATGCCGCTACCCAGACGGCTGAAATAACGCTCACTTTAGACCCAATCTTCTACTTCTGGAATCCCTACAACCGGGAAGTGGAAGTAGATAACTTGATGGTTCACTTTGACGTAGGTTTATCTGGGACCGTTAATATTTTGGTCACAGACACGGCGAGTGGAAGCACAACCACCTACTCGCCGGATCTCTGGGAGCTTCTGTCATGCAACTTCTTCAACTACCATGGGCGTGGTGGTTACCCGAACTACGGTTTTTTGATCAACGAATCCGCCGGTGCGGGCACCTCGCCCTTTGTATTGGCTCCGGGGGAGGTGGTTGCAGCATCTCCATCGGCCAACACGGGCCAGTCTTATCTGGGTTATGATCCTCTCAATAACGCCAGTGGCATTTTCATGTCATCAGTTGATGTGGGGGGCTACAACAGCTACTGGGCAGACCCGGCGCCTTGGAGAAACAGGCAGGTGAGAGCCAGTGTGGTGGCCGGAGCCACCAGCATCAACGTGGGGTATCACAATCCTACGGGCAGTGGTGGGCAGTCGGTAAGGCATTACATGGATTCAAGTCTGGCACCAGCCGGCACGACGCCCTCCATTTTTCAGTCCACCAGCAGCGTGCCTGGTAATCAGCTTCAGCATACCCATATGCAGCTGACATCACTCAGGAATGAATACAGAAATCCACAGACAATTGTCTGGCCCGTGCCGAAAGACTTTAACACGCTTGTTAACTTCGATGGCAATACAGGAGTATTCCTTGGGGGGGTGAAGCAGCAGTTTGGTTTGTTTACCTATCTTATGAAGCCGGCGAATTGGAGTGGTCTTGGGCCTAACGCGTCCGAGGTCTTCTCCCGTTTCAATCCTGCCCCCATGGTGATTAATAAAGACTGGTGGGCCGCGGCCACTCCCAACATGTTGTTCAACTTCATCGCAGACGGCACCCCCAACAATCTGGTGTCCAACTACGGTTTGAACTTCTCCACCTCCGCGCGTAATGCCTTCTGGGGAAAAAGTTATGACTCCAGTGGTCAGACGAGCGTTCCCATGTCCAACATTCCCTCCAGCCCGCTTATTTCGTTGGTGGACTTCGGCCATGCCACTTTGGGGACGATGGCGGAGGATCCTTTCCACTCGGTAGGTAATTCATTGCCTAGTCCTGTAATATCTCCCGTCGCTCCCTATGGCACTGCATATACTGGCGGAGGTGCGCAAACCTATGGAACAGGCACGGACCTGTCATGGCACCTCAATGATGCCTTGTTCGACCGCTATTTCCTCTCTGGTATTGTGCCGGAGTACGGCATCTCCACAACGGGTTACAGCGCCACAGGATCACTGAGTGATACCCTGCACCGTTTCTACGGCATGAATCCCGGCGATACAGCCCAAAGTGTTGACCCCGACACAGCACAAGCAAGCCCAGTGATGGAAGCGCACGTGCCCGAGGGTAAATCTCCAGCGGAAATCGTGAGTGAGTTGCTAGAGACAACCTTGAATGATACAAACAACGCTACTCCGGGCTACAAGAAAATAGCGGCTTACAGCTTGCTTAAGGGTGGCTTCAACGTCAACAGCACGGCTGACTGGGGTGGTTTCATGCGTGGATCAAATGGTCAGTTCGCTGTGAAAAGCTACGATGGCTCGTCTGATAGCCGAGGTAGTTACCTTGGGTTTCCCCAGAGTAGCTCTCCCAGCCCTCCGGCAGGCACTGCTGCCAAGCAAACATGGACGGGTTGGTCTCGTCTTGGCCTGTCTGGTCAGATCAACAGTTTGGCAGGCAAGATTGCCTCAGAGGTTAAGGAGCGTGGACCCTTCATGAGCGTTTCGGATTTTATTAACCGCAAGGTGGGGGGTAGCACCATTACCAATCATCACAAGAAAGGTGCTGTGCAGGCAGGGGTTGATGCCATGACGACTAATAGTAGTGTATATGGGTCAGCAGGAGGCGTAACTACTGATTATGGGAAGCACGGTCCTCTGGTTCCATCGACTACGGAGAATGCAAACACTGCAGCAGGTATTCCTGGAAGCGTTACCCAGGCCAATGTGCTCCGTAACGTCGCTCCACGACTGACAGCGCGCTCAGATACCTTCCGTATACGTGGATATGGAGAGGTCACCGATGCCGATGGCAATATCATCGCCAAGGCGACCTGCGAGGCACTTGTGCAGCGTTTGCCCGAGTATGTTGATCCCAGTACGGATTCGACCAATAATGAGCCGTGGGATGAAGGTGATATTCTTAATAGTAACAATAAAGAATATGGCCGCCGTTTTGAAATACAGAGCTTCCGCTGGCTTGATGACGGTGAGGTGTAATTTGGGCAGGCAGGTTGACAACTTTTAATCATGATACCAATGTTGAGATTTACGTTTAGTTTGGTTTTGATGTGGGCTTGTTTAGCCTCCGTAGTATGTGCCCAGCAGCAGGAGAAAAAGAAAGGAGTCCAGTTCAGCTGCATGCTTTGGGAGGGACCGTTGCCCCAGAAAATCTATTACCAAGACGGTGAGGGTTATCGCGAGGTCGTTCCTTACACAAGCAGTCGGTCGCTGCCCCACTGGTTAGAGAAAAGCAAGGAGTTTCGCCTCTTCACCATGACCCAGCTAGAAGCAAAAGACGGCACGGAGCAGGAGCCTGTCTATACGCTCGTGGGGCAGGCCAAGTTACTTCCTGGTATCAGCCCGATTCTTTTCATTCTGATTCCCAGCCAGGGAGAAGAGGGCTTCAAGATCCGCATTATGGCTCTTGATGATTCCCTCGAGGGATTTCCAGCAGGGAGTTTTCGATTTGCCAACTTCAGTTCGGCAGATTTGAAGGTGAAGTTTGCCGGTGCGGTCAAGGAGATCCCCGCCCGGGAAATGACCATCATGAAGTCTCGCATCGGCAATAAAGGCGGGCTGGTTCCATTTCTCATTGGTAATGAAAACAATGAAAAGGTATTTGAAACGAGGCTCTTTGCCCAAGCCAGCGGGCGGGAAATCGTGTTCATCGGCCCACCTAAAGAGGAGGGTGGCTTGCCTAGTGTGAGATTTTTGCCGCAGCTGCTGCCGCAGAAACTCCCTGAGCCTCCGAGTCAGCGCACGCAGTAGGATGTTTGCTATACGTGTTCTGAGCGCAAAAATCATAGCGCCATTCCGATTAATAGTTGAACTTTTGCGACAGGCGGGTGCTATGCGCCGTGGCGTATAAGTTAAGCAATTTTACGCATATGTACAGCCCTTTTTTTGGATTGTTTGTGTAAAGTAATCAGGAGCTTACACCGAGCTGATCAAATAACAGATACAAAATCCCATGAAAATAAACAGGAGCATCTGTTATATATGATGGCTACTGCCCCGTGAATACGTGGCTTACATGCGTAGTTATTTATGTATGGTATCCATATTCGGTCAGTTACTGGCATATTGTATAAAAATATAGTCATTCTGTCTATTTACATAGGGCTACACATTGAGCATAAGTTATTCGCAATGTGGTGTTTTTCATCACCAAGGAACCAGACAATAAGGCTAGTCAAAAAAGATGATATCCTTATCGACTAAATTTTTTATTGTGATACATTGTAACTACAATATTTATCTCGAGTGAATTTCATCTTAAATGTATCACAATGAAAAAGCATATGTCCCACCTCATAAGTAGTAAGGCTCCAAGGGGGTTTGCACTGGTGGCCACGGTGAGCATGATGGTGCTGATGACGCTCATTGCTGTTGGTATGTTGAGTCTTTCCACTATTGAGCAGCGCAGCTCGGGTGGAGGAGCCAACGAGGCTGATAGAATGGCTCGTGCGAATGCACGTATGGCGCTGATGATTGCCCTAGGCGAGCTGCAGAAGACAGCCGGGCCTGATCAGCGGGTCACGGCGACTGCGAGTATTATGGGTCACGCCAATAACGGATACGCTAGCAGCACGACCGCGGCAAATGGCAGAAAGCACTGGCTTGGAGTATGGGAAACGAATGGCTATACTCCCGAAACCCCGAACACTAAGACTTTTGTCCGTTGGCTTGTTTCTGGCGATGAGGCGGCTCTGGATGCCATTGCTGACGCTGGCACAACTCCCGGTGCTGATGATGTCCTTATTTTTGATGGGGTGGATGAAGCCTCAACCGTCAAGATCCCCAAGGTGGAAGTGGCGACCAACTCAGGTAACACTTCCTACTACGCCTACTGGGTAGAAGACGAGGGTGTCAAAGTTGACTTGGCATGGGACGAGGGCGAATTCACCGAAGCGCAGCGAGAGCAAGCCGCACGTTTATCCGCAGTACCTGGCCCTGACCATGGTGTGTTAGATGGTCCATTTTCGACGGGCCTGTCCTATCCGCTCAAAGAGGCTTCCAACACTTGGCTAGATAATTTGAAAAAGGCTACCAGTCCTGCGGATATGCCTCTGGTGATGGGTTCGGCGACAAGTCAGGCGGGCTGGCTGCAACAGCACCGCCATGACATTGGCTTTAACAGCCGCGGGGTGCTCGCTGATGTCAAGAAAGGGGGGCTGCGCCGCGATCTCTCGCTGGCATTTGAGATGGATGGAGATGCAGACTTCGAGCTAGGGCCGAGGGTTGGGAATACTGCCAATTATGTTTGGCCAGACGGAGAGCTCATCAACCCGCCCACTTTGTTTAACCTTCAAGACGGGGAGTTCGTTGGTGGTAATGACAATCTGCAGGCACTTTATCCTTACGCTGGTATGACCTTTGCGGATAATTATGCGGTACAGCAAACTGATGCCCGTGATGGTGTTACAGACGGTAACGGCGGCCTCGCCCCGGGCATGCCGGTCAAGGAGCGCTACCTCTACCGGGTCACCAAGAATGATGGTTCGCCTTTTTCAGACCAGTTGAAACGCTTTAACTATCGTCACTCCCACACACCCTCGCATTCATGGGGGCCTCTTTTCGGCTGGTATCCGAACTCGGTGGTGCGTGGTCCCAACTGGTGGGCGCTCCGGGACTTTTACAATCTTTACAAAAGAGTGACCAAGTCGGGCAGTGCCTATTCCCTGGAGTCCCGCTCTTATTATCCGAACAACAGCGCGGTGAGGGATAATAGTACTAGCCTGCCGAGGAGAAACTACCGCCAATTCGGGCAGCCAGCCTTCCCCTTTGCCACCTACCATTACGACATGGAGAGCACCCAGTATGGTGATATGAATTTCAAACCCGCCAAGGCGAACTACGCGCCAGTCTACATGGGCATGATCGCGCTCTACAGCATGAAAGTCACCAACTACAATATCGGGGCGAATGCCGGCTTGAACCAAGGTGACCTTACCCTGGCGATTGACCCGATCATTTACCTGTGGAATCCGTTCAATGTGACGCTTAAGGCGGATAGGTATGCCCTGGAGCTTCAGCGGGGCCACGGTGGCAAGATGAGCTTTATCGTTGTAAAGCCGGATGGCTCCGAACAAAAATACGGTCCTGCCAAAACCGACATCTACATTCAGAAAGAAGCGGGCGGCGGAGGAAATCTCACCTACCTGGTGCGTAACTTAGTGATGGAACCGGGCGAGGTGATGATCCTCTCTCCCGGAGCGGGCACTGACAATACCGCCCTGCACGATGAGGCGACACCCGGAACCAACCTCACGGACGATAGCGGTATCTCAACCACCTGGATGCCGACGACGAATTGGAACGGAACGCAATGGGTCCTACAAAACTGGATTAATGGCGTCAAAGTCGGACCAGGGGACACGGTCCGGTGCTTGTATGATATATGCCTCTGGCACTCTGGGAGTAATAACATGACTAACTCAGCAGAGCATTACTGGATGGCGACCTTCATGCCTTATAATGAAAACATTAAACCAATGAATCTGGTCAATGCTGATCGTAACACAGCCAACGTGATCTACGCAGACAGGGTTCAGCAGGTCGGTGGTAACTTTGCCTCACGCATTGATTGGGGTTTTAAGGAATACTTTGTGCCCGATTTGCAAAACCAGCTGGATGGCAACGGTGACATTATTGGTTATCCCTCAACAAGCTGGCCCGCCATCACGCTTACCAATCCGCCAGCTGAGGACAGTAAGTTTTTCTTTGGTGTCAACTCCCACATCTTGAAGCCGACTAATTACACCAGGGTGGACGGCTCGGCGATGCCAAACCGGCACGCGGTGGAGGTGTTCAGCCAGTTCAACCCCTTTAGGACCAGCACTTACGTAGCAGGTCACCGTACTAATGTGCTCAATGAGAGCTACAGCTCATTGTCCACACCGGGAAGTGTCAACACCTACATCCAAGAGGTCGGTGTTCAGTTCCCCACGGCCAGCGGGCAAGGGGACCGCGGCTTCTGGGGGGAGAGCTTCCATGCCAACGGCGGATCAACCTCAGTGCCATTCATTGATCTTCCCAGAGCTCCAATCCTTTCCTTGGTGGATTTTGCCAATGCTAACCTGTCCCTGAGGTCCGAGGCCGCGTACAAAGACGTAGGCAACTCCCACGCCAGTATCTTCACCCCGGGCAACACGATCTACAGTGGCACGGGCATGTCGCCAGGCGTGATCACCACCTCCGACAACGTTTGGCTGATCAACGAGGCCTTGTTTGACCGGTATTATCTCTCGGGCATTGCGCCTGAGTTTGATTTCAGCGGTAGCGGAGGGACATACAATGATACCGGAACACTGAAAGCTACCTTGGATGATTTTTACGGAGTTACAGGAGCCAGCTATGAAGATGCTGAAGCGAACCCGTCTCTTGAGCCTTATATTCCTAGCAACAAAACACAGGAGGAAGTTGTGGCAGATCTTAATCCCAACGATGCGCAATACAATACGACCACAAATATCTACGATGGATACAAGAAGCTTGGTGCGTATAGCCTGGTCAAGGGAGCTTTCAATGTGAACTCCACCTCGGTAAAGGCCTGGGCAGCACTGCTGCGAGCGAACCGAAATCTAGCTTTAAAAGATGTAAGTGACAACAGCCAAGCAGGAACAGGAGCTCCATTTTCTTCCTTGAAAACACCAGTAACGGATAGCGGCTCAGACACGGGCTGGGATGGTTTTTCACGACTCACTGATGACCAGATCTGGGATGACAATAACACTCCGAATGATCTCACTGACGATAGCGGACTGGCGGTGAATATCGTCGATCAAGTCAGGGCACGCGGGCCATTCATGAGTATTTCCGATTTTGTCAACCGCCAGGTCAGCAGCAATACCGCGCTTAACGCCTCAGGAGCCATACAGTCGGCTCTTGATGCACTCGGGGCCACTACCAGCGCAAAAACCTCTGCAGGAGGATTAGTGCCACACGACCCGGCTATCAATGGTTGGGGTGGTTATCAAATTCTGATGGGGGACGCTAACCTGACTGACCGCAGAACCACCGAGGGCATTGCTGTGGATATTCGCCAGGCTGATGTTCTGCGCCAGCTTGCGCCTCGCCTGAGTGCGCGCACGGACACCTTCAGGATCAGAGGTTATGGTGAGGTCGCAGATGCTGATGGCAACATCATTGCCAAATCAACTTGTGAGGCAGTGGTGCAACGTTTGCCTGAGTATGTGGATCCGACAACCGACGGGGGTAACAACGAGCCTTGGGATGATGATAGTAAGGGTGTAATTCTTAATGCCATCAATCAAACCTATGGTCGTCGTTTTGAAATCCGAAGTTTTCGCTGGTTGGACGATGGTGAAGTTTGAGAATAGGTCCCGAGTCGAAACCACATCATAATTTGCTCTACCCGTGACGGCGGTTTATCGTAGCTTTACGGATTATTAATCACTATGAATTCACCAACAAAATTCGCCCTTAGTATGGCCATAATATTCTCCCTGCTAGGCCAGGGAAAAATGGTTGCGCAATCAGATGAGGGGCAGGCCGGTAATGGGTCTTCAGCAGGAAAAAAAGGACCTCAATTCACCTGCCTCTACTGGGAAGGGTTGCCGGAGGAAGATCTCTACTATCGACTGGGTGAGGAGTTTGTTCTCCTTCAATTTAGCAAGGAGATTAGATCTAAGGGTTTTTCGCTCAAGGGAATGAGCGTATTTGAGCTTTATCGTGATGCTCAGAAGCCAGTAGAGGGGAAACCACCTTATGATAAACTTACACAAGCCAAGATTCCCACAGGGACGAGTCAGGTGCTTTTTGTTGTGATTCCCTTTAACGACGAGGGTAAGACAACATATCGTATCGTGGCGATGGATGACTCTCTCAGCGCATTTCCCAGAGGCACTTTCCGCTTTGCTAATTTCACCAGTCAGGCTCTGCTTGTGAAGTTTGCAGGTGAAGTTCAGCAGCTACCCGCAAGCAAGATGACGGTGATGAGTTGTAAACCAGGAGGAGCAGGAGGATTCAGGCCATTTCTCATAGGTGATGCCAAGGGGAGGCAGGTTTTTGGCACTAGGCTTTTTGGCCAAGCTTCCGGGCGAGAACTGGTGTTTATCAGTCCTCCAGAGAGAAAAGGTAGTACTATTCCTCGGGTGAAATTTATCTCCCAGCTCATAGGAAAACCAGTGGTTAAGCCTAGTCAGTAAAAGATTGCACGGCTCTGATGGGGTGGTAGTATCCAAATTTCATCGTCATGATTATTCTTCAGGCATTCGGCTTTGCGTTTTTTTCTTTACTGCTGCTCGGCTTGCCGTCCGAGCTGAAGGCCCAGACAGAGGAGCCAACCAAGGTTGTCGAGTGCACTTATATTTATTGGGATGGGGTTCCTAATGAGGAATTTTTTTTCCGCATAGGTGATGAATATTACCCGATGAATTTTAGGCGTGGCGCGCGTGCGAAGATGCTTTCAGTCGCTCGAATGGAAAAATTCCAGCTGTTTAAAAAATCCAAACAAGCCGTCGATATGCCCGATGTCGATGATGTTGGTTACGAGTTTCTGGCTGAGACATTAGTGCCTGAGCATATGAACCAAGTCTTGTTTTTGGTCATAGCTCCAGATGAGGGCCTAGAGGTTGAAGAGCAAAAATATCGTGTTTTCGCGCTAGATGACTCCGTCGAGGTGTTTGGCCGAAAAACCTTCAGATTTGTTAATTTGACGCAGCAAGTAATCTCTGTCGATTTTGCGGAGGAGACTCCAGATATACCACCTAATGATGATATCGTTATACCTACTAAAGTTGATAAGTCAGGTGGTTTTGTACCATGCATCATAAGAGACCCTGAAGGAAAGATTGTTTTTGGCACACGTTTGTTTTGTCAGCCAAATTCACGTGAGATTGTTTTTATTAGACCCTCAATAAGGAAGAATATCGACACATTGAGAGTGAAGTTTTTCTCTCAGTTTGTAAAAATCTCCATTACCGGCGATCAGTAACTATCGCTCATCTTGATGATGCCAAATGATCCATGTCTTGCTACGATGAATTAGCATTTAACTTTAATGTTTGTTTGTGTGTTTGTTAAGATGACACGATGTAAATTTCCTGCTTTTGAGAGCAGTAATTATGTATTCAGTTCTTGCAAGATCTTGCGATACGAATCGTAATGTCTCGGTGATGAATTTGAAAACCTTAATGGGCTGTCTAGCAGCTTCACTTGTTTTGTCCTCAATAGCTTCAGCTGAGGAAAAGCCGAACATTCTGTTTATTTTTGCTGATGACTGGGGGTGGGGTGATCTCAGTTGCCACGGTCACCCATATATTAAAACTCCACACATTGATCGTATTGCCAAGGAGGGTACTGATTTTCAGCGTTTTACGGTCGCAAGTGGGGTTTGCTCCCCAAGTAGAGCAGCTGTGATGACTGGGCAGTTCCCAGCTCGATATAGTATAGATGGGCACTTTGCGTGGCCGAATGACAATGCAAATCGGGGCATGCCGGATTGGCTTAGTCCCCATGCTCCTTCATTGCCTCGTATGCTGCAAAAAGCGGGCTATGCTACTGCTCACTTCGGCAAGTGGCACCTTGCCAACAACATGATTCCTGACTCACCACTACCCAGTGAATACGGCTACGATTCTTATGGAGCATTCAATTGTGCGGGAGAGCAGATGCCGGTTCATGAAGATGCACAAAATGCAGTGGCATTCATTGAGCAAAGCCATACCGAGAAGAGGCCATTCTTTATCAACCTATGGATTCATGAGCCGCATACGCCATTTCATACAGTTCCTAAATATCGTTGGCGCTTCAAGGACCTACCGGAGAAAGACAATATTTATGCC
>JBNABE010000013.1:0-24261 GCA_049631945.1 Akkermansiaceae bacterium | reverse complement strand
CCACAGCCAGATAGAATTTTACAGCTAGCTCAAGGTGGATCGTGCGACCTGAAACCAGATCCTTAAGCAGATAATCAAGCTCGCCCAGCGTATGCCCCGCATCTTGGCGAATCGGCAAACCCCGTGCTAAGACATCGTATTGTGGAGTAGATTCAAGTAGTACTGCCAGCGCATCCTCATATAAATGCCCAAGTTTTTGCTGTAGATTCAACGTGCATGACTGCGCCGGTAAAGCCAATGATTGGCATGGGAAGCTCACCGCCTCCGGCAAATCACCCAGCAATGGCGACTGTTCAATAAGACTCTGAAAAAGAGCCTTGGAAACGATGTCAGGTGCGTGGTTCATTTAATATCTAACTTTGTTGTACGCAGTAATTTGCAATCTACTAGGGTCATGCAGGATTTAGACAAGGGCAATCACAAATAATCGATTAGGCTCTACCAAGAATCATAAAGGCCAATCGAGGCATCGCTTCTCTTGACTACTGAGCACAGATTGCAGAATGTCTCAGTCATGAAAGATCCGCGCATCTCACAGCTGGCTCGCCAGCTTGTCCGCTACTCCACCAGTATTAAAAAAGGAGAGAAGGTAATGCTCCATCTCTGCGATGTACCCGATGAGCTTGGCATCGCTTTGATACGAGAGGTGCGTGCCAAAAAAGCCATTCCGGTCCTCAAGGTGGAGCACGGTCTACTCGGACGTGAGATGCTACTTGATGCCACCGATGAGCAATATCAGCTCATCGCCAAGCATCAGCTCGCCGAGATGAAGGACATGGATGCTTACATTGCGATTCGTGGCTCGCACAACATCTGCGAATCCAGTGACGTTCCTGCTGCTAGGATGAAAACCATGATGAACCACATGCGTAAGGTGATGAACCGACGCGTCGATCACACCAAATGGTGCGTGCTGCGCTGGCCTCACCCTGCTATGGCTCAGCAGGCTGGCATGAGCACTGAGGCCTTTGAGGACTTTTACTTTGACGTCTGCCTGGCCGACTACAAATCGATGCTACCCGCGATGCGTGCACTGAAGCGACTGATGGAGAAAACAGATCAAGTACACATCAAAAATAAGGGCACCGACCTGCGTTTCTCGATCAAGGATATCCCAGCCATTGTCTGCGGAGGTAACTACAATATTCCCGACGGAGAGGTTTTCACCGCCCCAGTTAAGAATAGTGTCGAGGGCCACATCACTCATAACGCTCCCACTGTCTATCAAGGTATCCCCTTCGATAATATTTACTTGGAATTCAAGCAGGGTAAAATCGTCAAGGCAGAGGCAGGCTCCAAGACGAAGGAGCTAAATAGAATTCTCGATGCCGACCCAGGAGCACGCTACATTGGTGAGTTTGCGCTTGGCTTCCACCCCGGCATCAAGGAGCCAATGCGTGACATTCTCTTTGATGAAAAAATCGCAGGTTCCTTTCACTTCACCCCAGGTCAGGCTTATGAGGAAGCGGACAATGGCAACCGCTCTCAGGTCCACTGGGACATGGTGTCGATCCAGCGTAAGGACTACGGCGATGGAAGTGGAGGCGAGGTCTGGTTCGACGGCAAGTTGATTCGCAAGGACGGCATCTTTCTGCCTAAGTCACTCGCTGGGCTAAATTATTGATCAGGGCTCTATAGTCCCGAGCCAACCTCCAAACCAAACAGGCAGACATCATCGGCAAATTCCCCCTCGACAGAGTGGCGGCGCGAATCGTCTAACAATGTATCCAAGCATTCTTCAAGGCCCCTCTCCGAGCATTGCTCCATGCTGGCGATCACATGCTCAATACCCAGCTCATCTCCCGCGGCATCTTCAACTTCATGTAGCCCATCGGTGTACATCAGCAATCGATCGACCTCGTCAAGTGATACGGTGTGAGCACTATACACTGCTTGCGGAATCAGGCCCAAGGCGGGACTTGCCTTGACCTCATTAGGCTTGAGCACTTTGGCTTGTCCTAGGCGCACGACAATCGGAGCAGGATGACCAGCACAGGAATAAGTCAAGGTTCGCTCTTGAAGGTCAATCACGCAGTAGATGGCTGTGGCAAACAGCGTTACCCCAGCACGCTCAAAGATGGAAACCAAGCCTTCGTTGACACCATAGAGAAACCACTCGGGACTGGTAGCCGACTCACGTTCCTTTTCCATCAAGCCACGCAGCATTGATACCACCAATGAGGCTCTGACGCCATGACCCATCACGTCACAAATCAAGATACCCATACTGTGTTGCGAAATCGGTATAACCTCAAAAAAGTCCCCCGCCATTTCTGAGGCCGGGCAATAGCGACAACCTACAGTGACCTCCAACTGATTATCTTGAAGCACAAGGCCGTCTAATTCTTGAGGTAGTAATGCCTGCTGAATCTCACGGGCCAATTGGAGCTCTTCCTCAATGGCAACATTACGCTTTTGCAGCTCGTCGGCCAAGGCGCCTAGCTCTTGCTGAGCGGTGAATAAAGCAGTGATATCAGTGGTGATGCCGAAGGTTCCACACAACTCTCCCTTGCGGTCGAGCCAAGGCAGCTTTGATGTTTCCGCCCAGGTGATTTTGTCTTCATCATAGGTTTCTTTTTGAAGAGCTTTCAGCATAGGAACGCGAGTTTCCATGATTTCAAGCTCGTCCTTACGGCCCATGTCCGCGTGTCTTTTATCAAAAAAGTCGCGGTCAGTTTTGCCGAGGATATCTTTTTCAGATGCTGCTCCGAGCTTTTCGGCCGTGGAGCTATTAGCCAACACGAATCGAGACTCTTTATCTTTGTAGTAAACATTGATTGGGATGTTTTCGATCAATTCACGTAGCCTATGCCGCTCTTCCTGCAATGCCATCTCAGCGTTTTTTCGCTGAGAAATATCAATGATTGATCCGACGATGCGATGGGCCATTCCCTCATCATCTCGAACGACGACACCTCGAATGCGCAGCCATCTCCAAGAGCCATTCGGGTGCAAGTAACGGCAATCATTTGCCAATGTATCGTCGCCATCTTTTTTGACAATTTTACGGAACGCCTCTCTTAACCCTGGCAGGTCATTGCTATGGAAGTATTTGCGCGCTTGCAATATGATGTTAGGCGCTTTGTCGGCGGGATAACCCAAGAAATCCAACACACGCTCGGAGTAATAGATTTCTCGTTCACCCACATACCAGTCCCAAACTCCTTCGTTGGAGGCTAGCAATGCGAGCTCGAGCCTGTCGTGTAGTTCTGATGCCATCGCAATGGGTAGCTTAACAAACTAAAGCAGAGATTCAACTTGTAAGAAGCCATATTGACTAGAATAAGAATAGATTCTAAGGCACGCCTCATCTCTATGTCATCAAGGCTAAGTTTTGCCTCTCAGCTCTATCTGCTCAAAATAATCAGGCTGGTGAAAGTCAGGCTGTGATCCGGGCAACTTCGCCTTAGACATGAAGGATGAATGTGGTGAATCGACAATGAATGCCACATTGAGCGCACTGTGTGCACCAAATCCGAAAGCAGACTCGAGATATGCTAAGGGGATGCTCGCCGCTACCTGCCAGCCACCACTAGATGACACTTCGGCATACGTCTCCACGCCTTTAATCGGCACCTCATCGGCTGATCTTCGCTGCCGTGCTCGATCAAATTCAGCACTCCACCATGCACCATTAGGAGCGAGGTTCAATTCAAGATAACTATCTGAACTTACATCTCTGATAAATAACTCGGCAACATCACAGCGCCATAATTCTGGTGTGAACTCATGAGGCGTAGCACTAGGTAACACACTCGGTGGCTGTTCTCTCTTGGCAGCAAACCAGAGCTTAGCAGGATCCATAGCGAGGGCAAAGTCAGCCGGCACGGCTACCTGTTGCCCATACCAGTCACGTTCGACGCTCGTCCATGAAAGATCACATGTAGCCCACGATATGTGGTCCATTGTTCGCTCAACAAGCATGAGCTGATGATTGCCCGCGAGTTTCTTTTTCTAAAGCCAAAACTCCACGGCTTCCCCTCAATGGCGTTCAGAACAATTTCATGGTGGTAACAAGCTGTTTATTTTTATGGCTGTCTTAGCGTTTTTTGCTGCCTCATCATGGCAATTGAGGAAGAAAGTGTGACATTTATTCGACATTGATGAAATAAACTGGTAAATTTTGCTTAAATATGTTGTGAAGAGCTTGTCTTTGGTTAGGCGCTCAGAAAGTTACAAATCCGCAGCATTTTTAAGATCACCTTACATGCACACCATCGAATACATCGGTCCTCGCCCACGTAAACCCGTGAGGAAATCATGGGGCGGCGGATGGTTGATGGTTTTCCTCGTTGTGATCGGTGTGGGTATTGCTTCTCGGCCCCTCATCAACAAAGCCTTGGCAGACAGGGCACCAGTCACAGAACCCACTGTAGACGAGACCGTATCATGGCTCGAGCAGGACAACGGATTTGGCAACCGCCTTGCGGCAGCGGCTCTCAAACGCACCTATATCGACATTACCTATGACCATGCTTATTACAACATAAGCTACCCTATGGGCGACATTCCAGCAAACAAGGGGGCGTGCACGGATCTCATTATTCGTAGTTACCGCACTCTTGGTATTGACCTTCAACAACTTGTGCATGAGGACATGCAGGTCAACTTCAGACTCTACCCTCAGCTCTGGGGTGCTAGCCAACCGGATGTCAACATTGACCACCGCCGTGTGCCCAACCTGCAGCGATTCTTCAGCAGATATGGCGAGGATATTTCCCTCCATGATGACGAGACCATCTCGAACAATTGTAATTATGGAGATGTGATCGTCTGGCGACTTCCGCATGGTGACACTCACGCAGGGATTGTCGTCCCAGGCCCCGGTAATCGTAGACACGAAAAATGGATTGTTCACAACATAGGCTCAGGCCCACAGTGGGAGAACAAGCTGATCGAATATCAAATCGTGGGTCTATATCGTTACAAAGGTGTAAACACGGTGGCGCGCTACACTCGCTAGCTGACTTGCAGCTTAGAGCAGTCCATCTCATGACCTCTCTGCGCTTGGTCACTCAGACCACTTTGCAAGTGCTCTCTCTAAAGCCGCACATTTCTTCACCCTGAAGCTTTCGCCTGCCTGCACGGTGGCTCGCTTACCTGTTCCACTCTGCAGGTGAATTTCAACAGGTGTATCACCCGGATACTCAGTGAGAATATCACGAATCGACTCCAAATCATTTTTAGTGTGCCTTGCCAACCACAGGTTGACCTGAACAGAGGCGTTTTGACCACTTTTTCTCGGCTTCAGTTCTTTAAGCTGAGAGCCAGTCAGGCTCAATGTCTCGGTGCGGTCATCGACTTTGACACTGGCTTTGAAACGGATCACCTTGCCCGACATCAGGAATCCAGCCTCTCGAGCAGGGCTGTAACTCTCTGACCAGCAAACGACCTCACAGCTTCCGGTAAAATCTTCGATGTGAATGACACCAAAGGGTTTCCCCGCCCGTGTCACCTTATGCTCGACGTAGCGAATCATTCCTGCAAAGGAGTGGCGGGCTCGCTTGTCTTTGGTATCTAGCTCGTCGAGCAGTCCGATTTTTTCAAAGTGCCCTGCGTCAATGGCGGCACGGTATTTATCCAGTGGGTGCCCACTTGTGTAATAGCCAAGTAGCTCTTTCTCATTACTTAGTCGCTCATCTTTTGGCCATTCCACTATTTCTGTGGAGGAATTACCACGGTCTGTATCTTGGGATGCCCCCGCGAAATCCATGGTGTCAAACAATGAATCTTGGCCTTGGGCCCTGTCTCGCTGTGCTGAGCTGGCTGAGGCAACCACTTGCTCAACTCGTGCAAACATTCCAGCGCGGGTTTCACCCGTCCAGTCCATCGCCCCAGCCTTGACTAAGTTTTCCAAGATGCGCTTATTGACACTTCGCGAATCCAATCGATTGGAAAGGTCATCCAGAGAGTCGAAAGCTCCATTACTCTCCCGCTCGCCAATGGCAGTTGCCATCGCACCCTCACCGACATTTTTGATAGCCGCTAGACCATAACGAATCGCCATCTTACCAGACGGCATCGGCTCAGGCGCAAAACGTAATTGTGACCGGTTAATATCAGGAGGCAAAACTTCAATATCCATGCGATGGCATTCCGATATGAAGACTCCAATTTTGTCGGTGTTGTTAAGCTCATTAGAGAGTAAGCCAGACATAAACTCTACTGGGTGGTTCGCCTTCAAGTAGGCTGTCCAGTATGAGATATGTCCGTAACAAGCCGAGTGCGACTTGTTGAATCCATAGCCCGCAAATCCTGCAATTTTGTCAAAGATCTTGTTAGCAAGCTCAGCGTCGATGTTATTGGTCGTCTTACACCCCTCGACAAAGATTTCGCGTTGCTTCGCCATTTCCGAGGGCTTTTTCTTACCCATAGCACGACGCAGAATATCAGCGCCACCGAGAGTATAGCCCGCCAGCCGCTTTGCCGCATTTTGGACCTGCTCCTGGTAGATCATGACGCCATAGGTATCACCGCAAATCTCTTCTAACAATGGATGCTCATAAGCTACTGGCTTGATCCCTTTTTTGACCTCGATCATCTGGTCGATATAATCCATCGCCCCTGGGCGGTAGAGAGCGAGCAGATCAATGATATCATCAATTTTCTGAATGCCGTATTTACGGCACGTTTCAACCATGCCGCCAGATTCCAACTGGAACACACCCATTGTCTCTCCTCGATTCAACAGCTCCAGTGTCGGCGTATCATCAAGTGCTACATTATTAATGTCGAAATCTGGTGTGTGCGCTCGGATATGATGCACAGCATCTTGAATCACAGTGAGGTTTTTCAAACCCAAGAAATCCATCTTTAATAAGCCGACCTCCGTGATGGCATTCATGTCACACTGGGTGACAACCTCACCCTCGTTGCCGCGTGTCAACGCACAGTGCTCATCAAGATTGCGATCACCAATAACGACCCCCGCTGCGTGCACACCCGTATTGCGATTCAGCCCCTCAAGCTTGATCGCATGACTCCACAGTTCCTGCCAGGTCGAGCTGTTCTCAATAACATCTCGTAGCTCTTGCTTCTCATCATACTCGCCCTGAAGCTTAATACCCGGCTTGGTCTCAATCATCTTGGCGAGCATATCCGCATCTCCGTAGCTTACTCCCATGACTCGGGCAACATCTCGGATGACACTTTTTGCACCCAAGGTTCCATAGGTAATAATATGTGACACGGATCGCTCACCGTATTTTTGCCGCACATAATCAATGACCTCAGGACGACGACTTTGACAAAAATCGATATCAACATCAGGAGGGCTAACACGCTCTGGGTTCAGAAATCGCTCGAACAGCAAACCAAAACGCATGGGACAAATATCCGTAATTCCCATGGTGTAGGCGACCAAGGAGCCAGCAGCAGATCCACGCCCTGGCCCCACTGGAATATCATGGTCACGTCCCCACTGAATGAAGTCGGCAGTGATCAAGAAATACGAGGCGAAACCAAGATCGTTGATCGTCTTAATCTCGTAATCAAGTCGCTCATCAAGAACCTTCTCCATCTCTGCAACTGAGATATCCTCCTGGCTAGCAAGCAGCTTTAATTTCTCAGTAGGATAGCGCGACGCCAGCCCTTCAAAACAAACCTTACGAAAGTATTCCTCACGTGGAGTACCATCAGGTGCATCAAATTGCGGGTATTTCTCAGAGCTTGTTGGGTCTAGCTGTAGCTCGACATTACATTTCTCGGCAATCTCGAGGGTCGCATCACAGGCACCTGGAAAATCCTCATACAAAGCCCTCATCTCCTCGCTGGATTTAAAATAATGCTCTGCCGGATAGCGCTTTCTATTTTCATCTAAAAGCAATCTGCCCTCGCCGATGCAGAGCAATACATCTTGGGCCTCGGCATCCTCTTTGGCGAGGAAGTGCACATCATTCGTGGCCACCATTTTCAGGCCTAGTTCATCTGAGAAAGATCTAAGCTGCTGATTGATTTCTTGTTGCACCTCTAGACCTTGATCATTGAGCTCTAGGTAAAAATCATCCGCGCCAAATATGTCACGCAAGCCGATGACCTCCTCACGAGCTGCTTCGACCTCATTGCGCTGAAGCCATTCGTTAACCGCTCCATTGATACAGCCACTGAGGCAAATGAGACCCTCCGCATACTTGGCAAGGTGCTCGCGGTCGACCCGTGGCTCACCCAGATAGTCCCCCTCCAAGTGACCAATAGATACCAGCTTAACGAGGTTCTTCCAACCGGTCTCATTCTTAGCAAGCAGGGTCAAATGTGTTGAATTTTTGCGGCCCGGAACCTCTTTTTTGTCGGTTAACGATGCGGGGGCCAAATAAATTTCGCAGCCAAGGATAGGCTTCACTCCAGCAGCTACGGCATTTTGATAAAATTCAACCGCGGCATAAAGGTTGCCGTGGTCAGTCATGGCTACGGCCGGCATGGATTGCTCGGCTGCCGCAGCTACCAACTCCTTGGTCCTGACGGTAGAGTCCAAAGTAGAATACTCAGTGTGGACATGTAAGTGAACGAAGGAATCGGTGGACATTGTGAATGAGGCTAGGTGAAGTCTAATGGGCAACTATCACTTGGCAATTCACGAGTGCATCAAGCAACTATTTTTTTCTCAATCACGATCCAAGGCCGATCCAAGTTCACAGATTGACTTTGTATTTTGAGCATTTAAAATATCAGCACCCGCTAACAAGCTCTCGCTCTGATATCATGCCTAAAAGCGACACCATTGATTTTTTCTGTCAATCATGCCACTGCAAGCTGCAAGTGCCTGCAGCCATGGCTGGTGTCAGCGGCCCGTGCCCCAACTGCCATAGCCGTATTACAGCGCCCGCCAAAAAGCCCGAACAGATAGCACCAAGTAATACAAGCTCGCTACCGCCAAAAATACTTCCTGAACACATTCCAGCGGTGAAAATACGCGCTGCGGCTGAGACAATACGTCGTTCAGTAAGACTAAAACATCATGGTGATGAATCAGTATCTGCAACCGAATTGCAATTTCGCCAATTATCTCCTGAAACCACCAGCGCCGAATGGGAAGATGACCCATTAAAAACCAAGAAACTCACTTTTTTGAGCTTCTTAGTGCCCTCCGCCTTTGTGGCAGCAGCCGCTGCGGCAGTATTGTTTGTGCTTCATTTAGCTGACATGATTGACCTGTTGAATTATCAAAACGGATTCAAACAAACAACAACTGTGCTGGAGAACGATGCCACACCGAGTGAAAAGATCATCATTCCAGTAACCATGCTTGATTCTGAGACCGAGGCTTCTGCCAAAGCATCTATTCCAGAGCCAGTAATAAACCTTGCCACAGCGAGTGATGATATAGCGGCCTCGGCAGAGCCACTGCGAAACAAGCAGCAAGAAAAAACCGAGCCGAAAATCATAGCTAAAGCAGAAAACAATAACAGACAAAGCGCGAGCAACTCGAAGCAAAGCAAGTCGCCCGACACAAAGCTTCAAACCGCAAAGATCAACCCGGTGATGGCTAACATCATGGAAAGAGGCGAATTTCCTGAGCTTAAGCTCTCTCCATCAGCACCCAAAAAGAGACACATAGTCTCAGATGGTTCGACTCATCCTGCTCCGTCTTTGAAACCAATCGTTGGATACCTCGCACGTGAAAATCTGGACAACTTCCTCAATACAAAAAACCTGCAAGAGAGACTACCTTTCCTGCTCAAAGATCAACGCACCGAGGCTGATTTAAGAGATAGCAATTTGGCCAGACCCTTTATGCCCGTCAAACATGTCCGCTTATTAGAAACTCTATCAGGACCAGAGATTAACATGGTTCTTCATCGTTTCATGCTCAGATTCGAAGACCCCAGCATGCCTAACAAACGTCTGAATATGATCGTCTTGTTGGTCGAACGAATCGGCAAACACCCGCCACTGATACATGCCAAAGCCTTTATTGAGCATTACGACAAGGCCCTCTTTCGATATGCTCAACAAGCCACGCCGGAAACAGCTACTTTTCACTGTATTGCGGAGGCCAGAACCTCGGAATTTGCCAGTGACTTACCCGCAGAGGTTCAAACCACTGTAGTTCCTTTCACCATCAAAAATCATCCATACTACCCAGCCAAGTTCCACGCCTATCTGAGCAAAAGCTCTCCGCTCATGAGCCAAATTGGTAACGACAAAAGCTTCCCCTACACCATCTCCAAATATGCCGTAATTTCCTTCAAATGGAACACCACCACCGAGACCCCCTATATCGAACTCATTGACATTATCGATAGTGCGGGCTGGGGCGGATAATCACATCACACACTAGGGCTTAGCAGTCGGCACCTGACCTTGGCGCCGGACACATACAAAGGCCATTTGGCGTCGGTATCGTGGGTTCTCAGAGTCAGTGGTCAACTTAATCATGCCAAAAGCGGGAGTGCTTACGTCTTTGGGATCGACTACCAATGCATACTCAAAGCCATCTTTAATGGTTTGCAGCTCATAAGAAAAATTCTTGTTGGTAACGCTGTGTTCTAAAATTCGTATTGGCTCAGCATTGTTGACCATCAGCCTGATTGTCTTTGGGCCACTCTCACCGTTCTGGTTCCAGAACGTTGTCTTTGGGCTGAGTTCAAAAAGCACAGGAATATCGATCACTACTGAAAGTATCGAAGATGGCTTATTGTCATCATCCTCCGTCGTCCAGATCATGACTGTTTTTTCCACCAAACCAGAAAAATTACCCAAGTCGAAAGCCACCTTGATTTCACCTTGTTCACCCGGTTTGTAGCTTAGCTTGCCTCCCTTTACTTTGGCACTCAAACATGAGCAAGCTGAGTCATATCGTTTAATCGTGATTATACGAGCGGTATTATTCTTGAAGAAATATGGTATCGTCACCGTCTTTGCATCAGCAGCTACCTTGGTCTCGATCCGGCTTTGCTGAAAACTCAAGCCCACGGCAGCGAACAGAGATGATTCTACGGCCATCATCATAAAACAAAGCCATATGGAGACAGGCAAGAGGAGCCGAGCAGTGAGAGTGATTGCTAGCATGGCAAGTAGGAATTTAATCAAGGAGCTCAATCGCAATAATCATGCTACAGCCACGCCATCGCGGTCCGAGAATGAGTAAGGGCTTGTCTGCATTTAAGACAGGGTTCATTTGCATTATTTTACGGCGATGTTGCCAGAATTCAAGATCTAGGCGCAGGTCGTCAGCGGCAGATCGACCTCGTGACTCAAAACTGAGCAATATCTCCTCCGAGGGCTTCAATGGAGCAAGCCAATTTTCATAACTACGAAATACAGGCTGAACATCAACACCAAGCTTACGATAGTGCTTGAATTTCATTTGTTCAATACCGCGAAGTCGCATTACCATTTCTTGATTTGCAGCAGCATAAGCTTTTGCCCACTCACCGAGTTCGTCATCACTACCCAGATAGAGTGTGGCTTTTATCTTAGCTACCACCTCTTTACCCTTGTCTGATGCACTCTGGTCCGCTGAGGCTGAGTCAGCAAAAATACAAGGCAACACGAGAGCTGCAAAAAGAGTAGTGAGATATTTAGTCATGCTATGTGAGGGTTAGAGCTTTTGGTCGAAGTCATTGTATTAAATACGAAAATTTAGAAAATCATTTCCGTGCTCACCATCATTGCTTGAGCTCTAGCAGAGCTACCACGATGTGGCTCACCCACTATTTCAAAATCATCTGGGATGTCCTCTAAGCCCTCCAACACGATTACCGTTGCAGCGTTATTCGCAGGACTGAAGATATTAGCGCGGACGTTGCCATCAGGCATGTAAATGGTAGGCTTTGCAGAAACTTTGACAACAGGTGATGGAGGAGCAGTCACCTGATTAACTTGAGTTCCGATATAAAAACAAATCAGCATCGCCGCAGCAGTAGCGGGGAGTGCCAGCCATTTGCCTAACTTACCCGCAATAAGCGCAAACCCCGCTGTGGTTCGTTGTTCAGAGGCATTAGCGCTCCCATCCTCAATGGTGCGCATAATACGCTGATTGAAAAAATCAGCATAAGGAGGCTCAACACTAGCGGGTATAGTGCTACGTATTTCAGATTTCATAGCCCGCACGGCGTCGCGCTCAACCAAATACTCGGGATGATTTTTTGCCCAGGATTCCACCCGTGCTAAATCATCACCATTAAGCTCACCATCAATCCAGAGCGTAAGCTCTGCAGGATCTGGCGCTTGTTCATCATGTCTTTTCATAACTTGGTTATTGTGGATTAATTAAGATTCAAATTTGAGATATTCTTGTAGCTTTTGGCGAGCGTAATACAAACGACTCATCACGGTTCCCATCGAGCTGCCGATAATATCCGCAATCTCTTTGTAATCGAGGCCCTGAACTTCACGAAGTATGACTACCTCACGATGGTCATGAGATAATTTGCCAAGAGCGCGATTAATGCGCTGGCGTAGTTCACTCCGCTCTAGAGCTTCATCGGGCTGTTGGTTCTGCCTTGGTTTCGTGAAAGCTCCTGGCTCAATCTTAGCGGCATCAAACACCTCATCATTGAGCTCTCCATCGCCCTGTATACGATGCTTTCGCAACCAGTCATAGACAGTGTTATGACTGATTCTATAGATCCAGGTGGAGAAGCGTGCTCTTGATTCAAATTGAGGTAGTGCCTTCCATGCTTTGATGAAAACCTCTTGCGAAAGATCCCAGGCGTCCGCATCATTTTTAACCATATTGTAGATCATGGCGTAAATTCTCCCGCGGTGCTTGGTGACCAAACGATCAAACGCATGCGAGCTACCTGCCCGAGCTTGCTCAACAAGCTGAGCATCCTCATCTGCACTGGCTTTTTGTTCGTCTCTGGGTTCATCGGGCTGATTTTTCGACGGTGTTGATGATGGTAATTGCCTACCGGAGCCTTGTTGAGCTACTTGGTCTGGCTGGTCTGGCTGGTCTTTGGAATCACCTTCTTGCTGCATGGCCCACTGATTGATCAGGCCGGCAGCCGGAAAAATACGCATACAGGCAATGGTTGCGTGAGCAGATTAAGCTCCCTCGATAGCTTTGACGCAATGTGACCAAAAATATTCATCCAAATGGGTTAAAATGTCATACAACACCATGATATGCAGTTACCATTCGCATCGTGGTGCCTGAAACCCCGTTTTGCAAGACGATTGCAAGACGACGTTTTGACCCCAAAGAATCGATAGATCCATACTCTGCACTTCAGTAAAAAAATATTGTCAGCGGGCGCTTTTCTTTTCGCAATTCTCAATCTCCAGTCTAGCATAGCGCTAGCAATGCAATGTGAACGCTGCAACAATAAGGCTACCGTCTTTTACACCCAAATCATTGACGGCATTGGCAAGAAATCTTGTCTGTGTGAATCCTGTGCCAACGAACAGGGCATTACCGACCCAGAGGGATTCTTACTTGGCAGCCAAGACATTCAAAACCATGGAGGTTCGGCCAAACCCAAGGATATGCCCCAAGTTGAGATATCAGTCGGCAAACGATCAGATCGTTGCTGCCCGGGCTGTGGTTTTGCTTTCGATGACCTCAAAAAGACAGGCAGGCTAGGATGTAGCGCATGTTATGATTTTTTCCGAGAAGAAATCAAAAACAATCTCGGAGGCATGCATAAAGGCACCACACACATGGGAAGAGTACCTGCGGGTATGCTTGAAGCATTTAAAGAACGTCAAAAGCTCGAGAAACTGGAAGAAAAACTGAACCAGGCAATCAACTCAGAGAATTATGAGGAGGCTGCCGCGCTGCGCGATCAGATCAGTAAAATCACATCCCAAGACAACACCTCACTAGGGCAGCATACAAAGCCATGATGCGATTTTCCACACTGATGAAGCATCCTGCCGACTGGATGACAGGAGCTGATACTGACAGCGCCATCGTGCTCACCAGTCGCATTCGGCTGGCTCGCAACATCACAGGAGCCCCCTTTCCAGGCTGGGCTCGTAAAGAGGAACGCATCGAAATTCTGCCGGAATTGCGTGATAAGGTTGAGACACTTTCTGAGATGAAAGACGCTTTTTCCCACCAACTAAGTGAGCTTTCCTCGGTGCAGAAACAGGTGCTTGTGGAGCGACATCTCATAAGCCGTGAGCAAGCTGCCCGAAGTGAGGGCAGCGCCATCGTAGTGAATCGCAATCAAACGCTCAGCATCATGATTAATGAAGAAGATCATCTGCGGCTCCAATCAATACGCTCTGGCTTGCACTTACGTGAAGCATACCAACTTATCGCCAGCATTGATAAAGACCTTGAGCAATCTTTACCCTATGCATTTGACCATGAGCTTGGCTACCTCACAGCCTGCCCAACTAATGTTGGTACCGGTTTACGTGCCTCCGCAATGCTACACTTACCGGGATTAGTCATCAGCGATCACATCGGACAAGTCATCCAAGCTGTCAGCAAATTGGGCCTAGCAGTGCGCGGTATTTTCGGTGAGGGCACGGAATCACTGGGGCACCTTTTTCAGATTTCCAATCAATCAACACTGGGAGAGTCAGAAGAAGATATTCTCAACCGGCTCGAGCGCGTCATCCAAAGAGTCAGAGAACAGGAGCGGAATGCTCGCAGCAAACTCCTTGAAGACGACCCACAAATGCTTGCGGACAAGATTTCCCGTGCCTACGGCCAACTGAAATATGCGTATGTCATCGATTCCAAGGAGGCCTTGACACATTTATCATTGGTCCGCCTGGGCAGCGATATGGGTTGCTTTCCCACGGAAGCGATGAAGCTGTGTGACTCTTTATTGATGGACATCGAGCCAGCACACCTTCAACATAAAGCAGATAGAAAACTATCACCTGAAGAACGTGACACCATGCGGGCGGAAATTATTCGTAGCAGGTTGCAAAATCTTCCTTCCCCTGTTATAAATTTCACAACTAGTTAATTTAGAACCAGAATTTTACCTCATTTAGCACCACTAGCCTCACAACGATACGGAACAATCATGAATAATTTTACTCCTAGAGCCCAACAAGTCCTCGCACTGGCGCGCAAAGAAGCAGACCGCTTCAATCACAACTATGTAGGGACTGAGCACATCTTACTAGGTCTGATCAAACTTGGGCAAGGAGTCGCTGTGAGCGTGTTACAAAACATGGGTCTCGACCTTGAGACCGTGCGAATCGAAGTCGAAAAACAAGTGGGCTCAGGACCAG
This sequence comes from Akkermansiaceae bacterium, assembly GCA_049631945.1. GTDB lineage: Bacteria > Verrucomicrobiota > Verrucomicrobiia > Verrucomicrobiales > Akkermansiaceae > Oceaniferula. The sequence continues at coordinate 9,120 of JBNABE010000013.1, read as the reverse complement.
AAAGCTCCGTCTCAGGCAATATCCCCTACACACCTCGTGTGAAAAAGGTTCTCTCACTTTCAAACAAAGAAGCCGAGCAGCTAGATCACTCCTACGTCGGCACCGAACACATCCTGTTGGGCTTACTTCGCGAAGGGGAAGGGGTTGCTGCTCGAGTGCTCACTAGCCTCAACGTCGACATCAATCAGACTCGACAAGAAATCCTGGCAGAGATTGATCCCAACTTCAACCCGGATGACCTTGAAGATGAATTTGAAGAATTCGAGGATGAGGGCGAAGCTGAAGCCCAGGGCGAAGGCGAAGCCAAGAGCAAAACACCAGCACTGAAAGCCTTCGGAAGAGACCTCACTAAGCTTGCCAAGAAGGACAAGCTCGACCCCGTGATTGGTCGATCCTCGGAAATTGAACGTGTCATCCAAATTCTCTGCCGCCGCACCAAAAATAATCCCGTACTCATTGGTGAGGCTGGGGTTGGTAAAACCGCTATCGTTGAGGGTCTTGCCCAAGAAATTGCCAGTGGCAACGTACCTGAGTTGCTTCGTGATCGCCGCGTAGTCACACTTGACCTCGCGCTCATGGTTGCCGGCACCAAGTATCGTGGCCAGTTCGAAGAGCGGATCAAAGCGGTCATGGATGAGATTCGTAAAGCAGGCAACATTATCCTCTTCATCGACGAGCTGCACACCATTGTAGGAGCAGGCTCAGCAGAAGGTGCCATGGACGCTTCCAACATCATCAAACCCGCACTCTCTCGATCAGAGCTACAATGCGTGGGTGCTACCACCATGAACGAGTACCGCAAATTCATCGAAAAAGACTCAGCACTGGAGCGCCGCTTCCAGAAAGTCAAAGTCGATGAGCCATCTCAAGAAGATGCCATCGCTATACTAGAAGGACTTCAGTTCAAATATGAGGAGCACCATAAGGCCAAATACACACCCGAGGCAATCCATGCCGCGGTCAAGCTGTCATCACGCTACCTCTCCGATCGCTACCTGCCAGACAAAGCCATTGATGTGCTTGATGAGGCGGGCTCACGCGCACGTATTGGCCAAATGACAAGGCCACCAAAGGTGAAAGACCTGGAAGCTAAGATTGAGGAAATCCAAGCCGACAAAGTCGCCGCCATTAACGATCAAAATTTCGAGCAAGCGGCATCCATGCGAGACGCAGAAAAACAGGCTAAAAAAGAACTCGAAGACATCGTTGCTACCTGGAAAGCAGAAAGCGAAGAAACAATCGTCGAAGTAGGCGAAGACGAAATCATGTCTGTGATTTCAAAATGGACTGGTGTCCCACTCCAGCGCATGGAGCAGAAAGAGGCAGAAAAACTCCTCAAAATGGAAGACCAGCTGAAAGACAGCGTGATCGGTCAGGACACCGCTGTGGTCACCATCTCCAAAGCTCTTCGTCGTTCACGAGCAGATCTCAAGGACCCACGTCGCCCCATCGGGTCATTTCTCTTCCTTGGGCCTACAGGTGTCGGTAAAACCTACCTTGCACGTAACCTTGCCGAGTTTATGTTTGGCGATCCCGATTCCCTGATTCAGATCGACATGTCGGAATATATGGAGAAATTCTCTACCTCACGCCTCATCGGCTCACCGCCAGGCTATGTCGGCTATGAAGAAGGCGGTCAACTTTCTGAAGCTGTCAGGAGACGCCCATACTCAGTCGTACTTTTCGACGAGATTGAAAAGGCTCACCCAGATGTGATGAACCTCCTCCTCCAAATCCTCGAAGAGGGCATGGTAACAGACTCTTTTGGTCGCAAGATCGACTTTAGAAATACCATCATCATTCTCACCTCCAATGTCGGGGCTTCCAGCATTAAGCGCCAATCATCTCTTGGCTTTGGCGCCATGCAAGATGATGAGGCTGACTTTGACGGCATGAAAGAGAAGATTCTCGAAGAAGCAAAGAAACAGTTCAAACCAGAATTCCTCAACCGCCTAGATGACGTTGTGGTCTTCCACATGCTGGAGAAAAAAGCGCTCAATGTTATCGTCGACCTAGAGAGCAAAAAACTCATTGATCGTCTTCAGGAAAAAGGCATCACGCTCAAACTTGACAAGGCAGCTCGCGAGCTCCTGATGGACAAGGGCTACGACCCTAATTATGGCGCTAGACCAATGCGTCGCGCTGTCGAGCGTTACCTCGAAGATCCGCTAGCTGAGGCTCTCCTACGATCCGATATCAAAGAGGGAGATACGGTCAAAGTATCGCGCAAGAAAGGGGACGAAGATCTCAACTTCAAGCCAGTTAAACCTACCGGCAAGGGCAAGGGTAAAGGCAAGGCCAAGGCCTAGGCTGTAGTGCCGTTTTACTAGTTGGCAGGCATACAATAGCCGTAGCTACAATTTTGTTAGAAAAAGACGTGATTAACAAACGTTGTTAACAGTCATACGGTGCAAGTGTTGAGGCAGAGCAATCCCACTCTGCCCTCACATGCTCGCCCACTGTAATTACAGTCAATTACAGTCAATTACAGTATCAGCACGTTGCTGATTAGCGATTCGCTGACTTATTAATCGCTTCGCCAGCGCCTTGAATATCGCGACCAAACCCAGCGACAGTATTACAAGAGCTGAGTGCCATGGTAGCGATACCCGCCAGAGCCAAAACAAATTTGATAGATGTTTTCATAAACGAAAATATAGAACCCGAAGCATAGTATGCCAATCATTTTTTACCTGCCACTTGACGCATCAACAAGACTGATTCAGAAGTAAGCATGATCAAGTTCCTCCATACGCGTATTCGTGTCTCTGACCCACAAGCAAGCATCACCTTCTATCAAAAACTAGGCTTTCAATTGGGAGAACAAAAAACTTCACCACAAGGTAACCAGCTAGCCTTTCTTCATCTACCGGGAAACGATCATTTTCTTGAGCTAACATATTCTCCTGATTTCGAAGTGAAGTTCCCTGAAGATCTCATGCATACCGCGGTCGGAGTATCTGACATTATAGCCTATTGCGATCAACTCGAGCAAGATGGCATCGAAATTTGGCCTTCGCAATGGCGCGAGAAATTCACCTCGGGAGATCGTAAAATGGCTTTCGTGACAGATCCAGATGGCTACGAAGTTGAGATTCTTGAACGATAGCCAACATTAAAGAAAGCTACTCAAATTTCAAATTCGCCATCTTCGATTAGCATCAATAAGTCGGGAGATTGTTGCAGCATCGGATCCTTTGCCAACACATCCTCGGCTAAGGCTCTGGCCTCTCTGATTAGCTCCGTATCCGCTAGGAAATCGACAAATCGTAAGTCGGCAAGACCACTTTGTGCCGTGCCCAATAAATCCCCGGGTCCGCGCAAACGCAAGTCTGCCTCCGCGATCTTAAAGCCGTCCGTGGTATCAGCCAAAACTTGCAGCTTCTCCATCGCCTCGGGCGACTTACCGTCAGTAGCAAGAATACAGTAGCTCTTGAACTCACCTCGGCCAATTCTTCCCCGTAGCTGGTGTAGCTGAGCTAATCCAAAACGCTCAGCATTGTATATCACCATGATATTGGCATTCGGCACATCGACCCCCACTTCGATGACCGTCGTTGCTACCAAAACTTGAAGCTCACCCTCGCGAAAGGAGGACATCACCTGCTCTTTTTGCTCAGAAGGCATTTTACCATGAAGCAAACCTAGCTCAAATTGTGACAAGCGTTTCACCCATTTATCAAACTCACTTGTGGCAGCCTGTGCTTTGAGAGAATCACTTTCCTCTACCAGTGGGTAAACCAAATAAGCCTGCCTCCCCGACGACAGGTGCTCTTTGAGAAACTTGGTAATATCACTCACCTTGGGACTCTTGCGTAGGGCCGTCACCACTTCTCCCCTACCCGCCGGCCGTTCGTCCAAAATAGAGACATCCAAATCGCCATAAAGTGTCAGAGTAAGTGTGCGCGGAATCGGCGTCGCCGTCATGACTAAGACATCTGGCATCAGCCCCTGCCTCACCAGCAAAGCCCGTTGACCGACACCAAACTTATGCTGCTCATCAATCACCACTAAACCAAGATCGTCAAACTCAACTCCCTCATATAATAAAGCATGAGTGCCGATGATGATTTGAGATTCTCCGTCTAACTTTAGGTGGCTGTCCTCCCTGCGCGAGCCTGTGACCAGCGAGACCCTCACTCCCAAAGGCTCAAGCCATTGGCAAAAAGTAAGATAATGCTGTTCGGCAAGGATTTGCGTTGGCGCCATCAATGCTGCCTGCACGCCAGAATCTACCGCAAGAAGCATCGCGCACATTGCTACGAAGGTCTTCCCCGAGCCCACATCTCCTTGTAGCAAACGACTCATCGGGTGCGGTGAGCGCATATCATCTATGATTTCTCTGACACTTCGCTTTTGGGCTCCTGTGAGATCAAAGGGAAGACTGTGATAAAAATGAGTCAGCAAGGCTGTTTTTTTACCCAGCACCCGTCCCTCATGCTCATGATGGCGCGCCCTCTTCCAGACGACATTGAGCTGCAATGTAAAAAACTCCTCCAGCGCGAAATATCTTTTCGCCGCCTGAGCCTGCTCCAAGCTATGTGGGAAATGCACTTCTTGCATCGCCTCGTGGCGTGGATAGCTAGGATCCACATCATAAACCGGAGCTAGGCTGAGCTGATCAATATTTTCCAAAAGCTCATAGACATGTTCTCGCTGTCGCCGCTGCGCAACTCCACTCACCGATTTGTAAATAGGAACAATTCTCTCCAGATGGACTGAGTCTCGATCATCACCAACAATCTCAAAATCAGGATGGTCAATAACAATGCCCCCTTGATAGTCCTTCGGCTTGCCGTAGAGCACCACCTCATGGCCTGCGGCCAACATGTTTTTCATCCATGGCATGTTGAACCACCTGCAGGTTATTTTACTGGTCGCCAATGCCGCCTCAGTGGACTCAATGAGAACCGCCTCGTAAAATTGCCTTCTCCCTCCAAGTCGCTTAACCTGTGTATCAATGACGGTTCCTCGGAGACAGCAAGCACCACCACCCGCCTGAGTTGGAAAACGGTCAAAGCGTCGACGATCTTCGTAGCGCTTCGGCAAGCGCATTAATAAATCCAACACACTCTCAATACCCGCTGAATGATACGCCAGCACCTCCTTAGCAGTTATAAAATCTACTGAGGACAGAGCATCACTGGCACGAAACTGACTCATGAATAAGGTGACGGATTAATTCTGGTGCGGCCTTACATCCTGGATAATGAGTTGAAGGCTTGTCCTCCCACGAAACGTATTGCGGTTGATGGTATAGACGATATCCCACGGCTCCTGCCAACCCGGCAGCTCATGCTGACCGCCACCGAAAAACATCGCCTCTTGCCTATTGCCATTCTGCTGCATCGACAACTTAAGGTGATGGTTTTTCAATTCGCGAGGAGGCTCGGTCAGCTCCACGCCACTGCTCATAAACAACGGCTCAGGATTGGCCGAGCCAAACGGCTGAAGTAACTCGTAGCTACTGAGGAATTCCAGTGAGAGCTGACCCAAATCAATCTCAGTATCAATGTGCAAGCGAGGCGACAAATCCTCCTCGCTAATATGCTCTCTGACATAGCTTGCAAATGCCTTTCTAAACTTAACAATATTCTGCTCATCTACACTGATGCCCGCTGCCATTGCATGCCCTCCACCCGCCACCAATAAATCACGATTAGCATTGATCGCGTCCATTAAGGAAATTCCTTTTATACTTCTGCCACTGCCCTTACCGATGCCCTGCTCATCAATTGCAATAATGAAAGCAGGCTTATGATAGCGACGCATCATCCGCGAGGCAACAATGCCGACAACGCCCGGATGCCAGTCACGCGAACCAAGGACAATCACAGGGTCAGATGGATCACACTCGGTTTCCAAACAATGCACCGCTTCCTTATGTATCCTCAGCTCCTCTGCCTGCCGAGCTCGATTATGCGAATCCAGAGTTTCAGCGAAGCTCTGCGCCTCCATCGCATCTTCAGTGGTCAGCATTGCCAGAGCATCCTCAGGCTTGTCCATCCTACCAGCAGCGTTAATGCGGGGGCCAATACGAAAACCCACATCCGCACTAGTCAGCGGACCTTTCACTTGGGCAACTTCCATCAAAGCAGCAATACCAGCATTACGAGTGTGGCTCATGCACTTCAATCCATGTCTGACCAACAATCGATTTTCCTCAACCAATGGCACGATATCAGAAATGGTGGCCATCGCAACGAGGTCCAGATAATCCTTCAGGTCAAAACCTGCAACCGCCTTTGTCTTCAGCAGCGCGTGCGCAAGCTTAAAGACAACCCCGGCAGCACAAAGGTATTCAAACGGGCTACTGGATTGCTCTACACACTTGGGATTAATCACCGCCACGCAATCAGGTTTTCCTTCAGGCGACATTTCGTGATGATCCACCACGATGACGTCGATACCCTCAGCCTTCAAGTCAGCGATCTCATCCAAGGATGCCGTGCCACAGTCAACCGTAATCAGTAGGTCTGGCTTATTACCCTCACTCATGCACCGCTGCAGCGCGGCTGTATTCAAGCCATAACCTTCTGGTCCACGTTTAGGAATAAAACTCCTCACCTGCAAACCATAAGCGCGCAGAACAGTGGTCAAAAGGGTCACCGAAGTAATGCCATCCACATCGTAGTCACCATAGACACAAACTTCTTCGCCATCATCGACTGCCTTGAGTATACGGGACACTGCTAGATCCATATCTGGCAGCATAAAAGGGTCCTGCAAAAGCTTCAGGCGAGGATGCAAATACGCATCCATCTCACTGGGCTGCACCCCCCTTTGAAGCAGCATGCGCACGAGGACTTCCGGCATGCTACTATCGACATCTGGCGGCACATCCGGCACCGGCGCAAGGATCCATGTTGACTGCTTCTGACTCATGCCTAGCAAGCTAAGAGCCAGCTTCAGCTACCACAAGGAAAGAAGACAATTTTACGCTCTCTACCAGCATCAACCAGCTAGCTCACGGAGCAGTAGATGGTCTGCTGTCGGCTTTTCACAGCAGATGCGCTCAATGATCTTATTCCACACCTCCTCGCCCTTAAGAATCTCAACCTCGATGCGCAGAAAATAAACAGGCACATCCAGCTCTGCTGGCTTCATAAAGCGCACTGCATCTTTCTCTGTCGTGATGATAATTTCGATATCACGCTCGATACAACGACGCATAAAGCGATCGATCTCCTTCTGATTAAAGGAATGATGATCAGAGAATACACGGTGAAATTCAACCTGCGCACCCAGCTTATGCAAGATCTTCTCAAAGCTCTGAGGCACGGCAATCCCACTGATTGCAGCCACATACTTGTCATTGAGAAATTCTAGTGGTGCTCGCTCTCCTGTAAATAAATTCTCCAGATGCTTGGGACCGTGGGTGCATTCTATGATCTCAGCATTTTTGTTAAACTTACGCATCTTCCGAATCAGCTGCTCGTTAGAACTACCATCGCACTTCGTAATAAAGATATAATCAGCCCGCATCAGATTCTTCGCTGGCTCACGCAAAGTTCCTCGTGGCAGCATCTGACCAGTGCCGAATGGAGACCCCTGATCAACCAACACCACATCCGTCGAATGAGCTAAATCAAGATACTGTAAGCCATCATCCAAAATCAATGTATCCGCTTCTAATTCCCCCACCGCGAAAGCACCGCCCTTGACCCTGTCCTTGTCGACCACCACCGCGACACCTGGCAGATTCTTTGCCAACATCCACGGCTCATCTCCAGCATACTTCACCTTGAGTAGCGGCTCCCCTCCGTCGCTAACTACTTTAGGCATTTGCTCGTCTGGTATGGGTTCACCGTCCAGACGCCGTTGCCACTGCTGAGGATGGCTTAGTTTTTTACTTTTGTAACCTCGACTCAGTATCGCCGGCTTGCGACCCCGATCGCGTAGAGTGCGCGCAAAAAGCTCCACCACTGGTGTTTTACCCGTTCCTCCCACAGTCAGATTGCCAATGCTGATAACTTGGGTGCCCAAATACTGCTGCGGCTTTGCCCCGCTACGGTATCTGCCCAAGCGCTTTGCTACTCCAAAGCGATAAATCCCTGATAAGCACCAGAGCAACACCCTCATCACCGAAGCACGAAAACCACGGGCTCGTCCGAAGATCACCTCCGTACCCCACTGCTCCAGCTCATCTAGCGTTTCTCTCATTCCTGAGCATAGTTATATGACTTCAAACTTGAAACTTCAAACTTGAAACTTAGAACTCTCTCATGACTCGACCTGACGGACGCCAAAACGATGAACTTCGACCTATCTCATTCAAGCCCGGCATTGCCCCCCACGCCACTGGCTCCGTGCTGGTCTCCTTTGGAAACACACGAGTTATCTGTGCCGCCACCATCCAAGAAGACGTGCCCCGCTGGATGAAGTACCAAAAAATAGGCGGCGGCTGGCTCACGGCGGAATACAACATGCTGCCCTACTCCACCCACGACCGTAAGCAACGCGACATTTCAGCAGGCCGACTCGATGGTCGCTCATCAGAGATTCAGCGCCTCATTGGCCGCTCGCTACGTGCCGTAGTTGACCTCAAAGCACTTGGGCCACGCACCATCTGGCTGGATTGTGATGTTTTGCAGGCAGACGGCGGCACCCGCACAGCATCCATCACCGGTGGCTGTGTTGCCATCGCCATTGCCCTCAACCAGCTTATCGCCAGTGGTAAAATCAAAACACTCCCGATGAAGAAGCTCATCGCAGGTATCAGCTCCGGCATATACCGAGAAACACCCATTCTCGACCTCAACTACCCCGAGGACAAAGACGCAAGTGTCGACTTCAATATCGTCATGACAGAGGACCTACACTTCGTTGAGCTACAAGGAAGTGGAGAAGAAAGCACTTTTTCTAATGAAGAAATGACTGCCATGCTCGATCTCGCTCGCAAGGGAATTAGTGAAATCACTGATCTTCAAAGGCAGGCTATACAAGACGCGGACAAGATGTCCTTAAGTGACCTTGAAGGTTTAGCTGACTGTTTTAAAGCGACTTGAGCTATTTTTTAAATCAGACAACTCAACTTTTATCTTGTCCAATACGCTCAATCAGTTAACTTTTACTACTGTTTGATGCGTCGCATTCATTTGCGTCATCATTCATTGCATA
>JBNABE010000012.1:0-26410 GCA_049631945.1 Akkermansiaceae bacterium | reverse complement strand
CTCTTCAAATGAAACAAGGGCGCCTGCAAGAAGGATTTGTGGAACCAGTAGTAAAGGAACTGAGCTCAGTGCTGCCCGTTCAGTGGTTACAATCGCCGAAATGCTAAGTGCCATAGCTGTGCCACAAAGAGCAATCAAGGTCATCCAGCCCCAGTGGATTAGAAACATGCCGTGAATATCTAGCATGCTATTACCTATCCATGTGTAGATACCGCACTGAAGTAGGGCGGGAATAGAGAGTGCGATAAATTTAGCACTGGCGTAAAGTAACGTCCCAGCTCGGTAATTACGTTCACGTCTTAATAATGCTGAATCCCTTAGTATCTCAGTCGCACTATTTGTGAGTCCCAAGAACATGCCGATCGTAGCAGTGAGAAAAAGATAGACGGGTAAGTGAAGCGAGCTGCTAAATTCATAAGGTCCATCTGGGGATGCTCGCAGTGTCGCGCCGATGAGAAGAGCGAGTAGGGGAGACTCTAATAATATACTGTATATGGTGCCGCGATTTCTGAATTTTGAAATCAGGGATCGATACAAATGGGTACGGAATAATCGTATCCATTCAGCACCTCGCTGCCTGCGCGTACGATTAGGCATTGCCATTTGACTCTCACTGAGAACGCCCCCATCAAGATTGCTTTGATCGTGGTTCTGCCCTTTGCTGAATTCATCAATGAGCTGGCTGCCCTCGAAGCGTTCTTGCCAGAATGTGGATGAAAAGCGCCTTGCACCACCACTCTCGCGACCAGCCCCTCGGTGCAGAGGTGTCTCCAAAACATCAAAGGCGAAGTCAGCATCAATGGCTCTTGAATTTGGGCTTCTTAGCTTTGTGGGTGGTGTGATACCCAGATCATCGCATGCTTCGTAAAAGTATTGGCTCATCGCCATAGGTGTGCCGTAGAAGGCAACTCGGCCATCTTGGTCAAGCATAAGCACCTTATCAAACATACCCAGCACGCGAGCTCCCGGACGGTGCAGGGATGCTACTACGATATTGTCACGTGATAAGGTATGCAGCGTATCAGCGACGTGTTCGGAGTCTTTCGATGAGAGCCCCGATATGGGCTCGTCAAAAAGAAAAATTTCAGCAGCACTTCCTAAATCTAGTCCCAAATTTAGCCGGCTTCGTTCACCACCACTGAGAGTCTTTTCGCCTGCTGAGCCGACACGCCGCCTAGCCAATGGCTGGAGGGCAAGCTCAGCAAGAATAGACTCTACTCGTTTGGCGTGCTCAGCAGATGGAAGGTGCGGTCTTCTAATGGTGCAAGCGTGAATGAGATGTTGCCTTACAGTGAGTTGAGGATTTAGCGCTTCCTCTTGAGGCATGCAGGCGATAAAGGGTGCTAAGCGTGTCTTGTGTTCATAAAGCGAGACTCCATTGAGCCTGATCGCTCCACGGTTTGGTTTGAGGTGTCCTGCGAGAGCCCCAAGCAAAGTACTTTTGCCACTTCCACTTGGGCCCATAATGCAGAGCATCTCACCTCGTTTGATAGAGAATGAGACGTTGTCGAGCACTGTCTTATCACCACCGAAGCTATGATGGAGATTCTCAACATCGATAGAGCGAATCACGGCACGCTCCTCATCCAGAATGCCTTCGCTAAATCGGCACCTTACTGCTTGGTTGGAACTTATTTTTATGAGGGAGCCATCGACAAGCTTGCATTTATTTCTGATTGGCTGGCCGTTGACAAGCACGGTGCGCTCGGCACTCACGATGGACAAGTTTCCCTCTGCGGTTTGCGCGTTGTAGTTGATTTTTAATACAGCCCTGCGTGCTAAGCCAGAGCTCAACAATACATCACCACGTCTCAAAGCAGATGGATCGTTGGAAACGAGACATTCTTGCCCGCCAGCATCCATCCTGAAGCGACTACCAGATTTCATCGCTTGCTTGCGGAGTGACTCTAAGCTTGCTTTCGCCTCGCCAGCCAAAATGAGCTTTTCTGATACTGGTAGAGTGTAAACCTTGCCGGGGCTGATTTGTTCCCCAGATTCCAGACAGAGATTTGTCTCTGCAAGGGCCTCAAGGCGAACGTTTAGTCCGAATTCAAGCTTTATGGTGCTGGTGCGAGATCGAGCTCTTTCTACTGAGAGCGAGGAGCCACTTGTATTGAGATAAAGGGATTGCCGGTGCCCAGTGCGAGATGCGTTTAGAAAAAAGACTACGTCATCGAAAGAGATGGTCCAACTGGGCAGTTCGATACTTTGATGTGATCTCAGCCGAAGAATCTGGCCAGGTTCTAGCGAGCTTCCGCTGATCCAAATGGTATGGTTACCCGTGTTGCGAATCAAAATGATGTCTTGTGACCTGTATGCGCAGAGAGAGTAATTAGATAATTTCTCAGGCATCATCACATTCGCATTCTTCTCTGTGGTAAATGCTATTTTATCAAAAGGTAGTGGTTTGGTGTAATCCTCGCCCTCCATTTCTGACAGAATAGCGCTTGCGATCGACTTTGCGCCCAATCCCTCCATCACTTCAGTGAACGCATTTTGTCCCTTGAAAGCAGAGTGGGATGCAATTACCAACAGGTAGAGCTGTAGACCAAGGGACACAACTTCGTCTTGGTTTAGCTCGTTGCTGAGGGATGTAATCAGCTTGGCTGGGGGTTGCGGGTTTGCTAAAGCACGACGCAGGCGACGGGACAGCCAGCGATGGTCAGCTTCAGGAAAAGCGTGGCGCAAGAGGTCGAGAGCTACTTCAGCTTCACTACGGTCCACCTTACTATCGAGCGACACAAAGGAGGCAAACACATCAACTAAGTTGCCTGCGTATTTGATGCCACCAGGGGCTGCGGGTCTGATTCTCTGGAGACCGGGTAGCCGATTCAGCCAACCTCGAAGTTGATGAAGCTGATTGCGAACGCTGGGTTTATGGTCTACTGGTTCTGCCACGAACCGTATATTAATGAGAAACGCCCATTTAACAAGCACTGGTGCAGCTCAGTGGCACGCTTAAGTGCAAGTGGCCACGTTCTCACCCGCCCATGACGTCGAAGTATGGGTTTCGATAAAAAACAGTCACGATGTTCCAAATTAAGCGTTTTCTTTTTTGAATACCGAGTTAATTTATCAACATTCGCGCGTTATTTGCGCCGTAACTATCACCCATTAAGCTTTATGTCTCAACAATCTCCACCAGAACCTCCACCATTACCACGTGGATCAGGAAAAGGCTCAGGTCAGCCATCACCAAGTAACGGAGTCAATTGGCGTGTTCTCGTTCTCATGGGCATTGCCACTGCCATTCTATTTATGGCGTGGCAATCGAGTGGATTTGGTAAGCCTGAGCGCCTCACTTATACTCAATTTAGGGATTATGTGGATTCTGGTAAAATTATCACTAATCAGGCACTTCCCAATAAAACCGAAGGTGTCTTCCCCGACTCGAGGTTTAAATTGAAGAAATCTGGAGAATCCGCGGCGGTTCCCAGGATTACAGGATTTTTTTACAAGAAAGATCCATGGATCGCGGACAAGAGCAATGCTCCTCAAGAAGAATTCCGCATACCTATCATTACTCAATTCCACGATGATGAAGTCAAAGCTATCCTCGCTCGCCACTCGATACCACTTCGGGTAGTCACTGACTTACCCGAGCAGCAAGAAGGTAAACTCTACACGCTTGCTGATCTCAGAAAAATGCTGGCTAGGTCGGAGATCGTCGGCGCTGAGGACCGCCCAGAGAGGGCCTTTGAGATTATCTCTGCTGATAGCTCAGATAATAAATACATCGTTGGCACTCGTTACGTTTTTCCAGCTGCACCGGCAGCTACCAAGGACGAAGACCTTGCCCCCTTTGAGTTGGATATAAACTACATGGAGCTAACCGACTCAGAATTGGCATTCATCAATGACTTGGCACCTTTCCAACCGGATTCAGGCATGATGAAGATGTTTATGATTCAGATTTTCCCCATTTTTCTTATCATATTGATCATCTTTTTCCTCTTCCGTCATCAGATGAAGTCGGCTGGTCGCGGAGCCATGAGCTTCGGTAAGTCTAAAGCACGCTTACTCACCATGGATAAAAACAAGGTGACCTTTAAAGATGTTGCTGGCATTGAAGAAGCCAAGGATGAGCTTGTTGAAGTCGTCGAGTATTTACGTGATCCGAAGAAGTTTCAGAAGCTTGGGGGCAATCTGCCCAAGGGTTTACTGATGGTAGGCCCTCCTGGCACCGGCAAGACCCTTCTTGCTCGCGCGATTGCGGGTGAAGCAGATGTCCCTTTTTTCTCAATTTCAGGATCTGACTTTGTTGAAATGTTTGTAGGCGTAGGTGCTAGTCGAGTACGCGATATGTTCGAGCAAGGTCAGAAGAATTCGCCCTGTTTGATTTTCATCGATGAAATCGATGCTGTTGGTCGCCACCGAGGTCATGGAATGGGTGGTGGTCACGATGAGCGAGAGCAGACACTTAATGCCCTGCTTGTTGAGATGGATGGTTTTGATACCCGAACGGGGGTCATCATCATTGCTGCTACCAACAGGCCTGATGTTCTTGATCCTGCGTTACTTCGTCCGGGTCGTTTCGATCGACAGGTTACCGTGGGCTTGCCGGACGTTAATGGGAGGGAAGAGATCCTCAATGTTCACGTGAAGAAAATTAAAATGGATCCTGACGCGGACCTCGCCATTATTGCGCGTGGCACACCAGGATTCTCAGGCGCTGAATTAGCTAATCTGATCAACGAAGCTGCTCTCCTCGCTGCTCGCAAAGGCCTCTCACAGGTCACTTTGGCAGAGATGGAAGAAGCCAGAGACAAAGTCAGGTGGGGGCGTGAGCGCCGCAGTCTTGCTCTGAGTGAGAAAGAAAAAGAAAACACAGCATATCACGAGGCCGGCCATGCCATCCTCAATGAGTTGCTCGAGCACACCGATCCTCTGCACAAGGTAACCATTATCCCACGTGGTCCGTCTTTAGGTTCAACGATGTTCTTACCAGAAGAGGATAAGTTTACCTATCGCCAGAGGGAGTTGACGGATCAGTTGTGTGTCGCCATGGGAGGTCGAGTTGCCGAGGAGATCACCTTCGGCAATGTTACCAATGGTGCTGTGGGTGACATTCGGATGGCTACCAATATAGCACGCAAGATGGTGTGTGAGTGGGGTATGAGTGAAGATTTGGGAATGGTCGAATATGGCGATGGTGACGGTGAGGTCTTTTTGGCCCGCGATATTGCTAAATCCAAAAATTACTCGGAAGAGACTGCTCGCAAGATTGATGCTGAGATTAAGAAGCTCATCGATGACTCGTACGCTCTGGCCAAGAAATTACTCACAGAGCATGGTAAAGAGCTTAAGTTACTTGCTGAGGCCTTGCTTGAGTTTGAGACTTTAGATGCTGAGCAGGTGAGGGATATTCTCGAGCATGGCGAAATGAAGAATCCGCCGACACCACCAACTGACAACACTATTCCAGGCAACCAAACCGATGAAGGAGTCGCTAAGAAATCGGTCGTTGAGGAAAGCGCTGGTGATGATGATCCTCTTGCAGGTGAGGCTATAGGTGCTCCTGCCTGAAGGTAGGAGCGAGCGATGCTTCAGGATGGCAAAACACTGTGTCGTGCAGATGCGTGGAATCATCTAGCCTCCATGGAGCTGCTGAGATAATGGCCAAACGGATAACGTTGACAGCTATCAATGCTTTACCTCAAGATTTGCTGATTATGCGCCCAGCTAGTGACCGAAATGTTGAGTAGCAAGGTGGATGTCAGCCGACATAAGCTGATTTTCCGACAAGAATCGCACCACCGATGTGGGGTTATCGGCGTCTTCTCATAAGACCCAAGACACCACCGAGCGAGATGAGCAGTGAACTGGAGGGCTCTGGGATTAGGGTGCTATCATACTGCCATGAATCGCTACCTGCAGTGTCGGTGTAAGTATCTACTACAAATTGAACGTAGGTTTGTTCACGGTCGCTGTTTTCCAGTGTGAAAGCACTGAGTGGTACGAAAAGAACCACGTCCCAGTTCGAATTGCCCGACCCATAGAATAGCTCTAGCTGACCCGTGCCGTTGCCTTCATCGTTTCGTGATGAATCAAATTTGTAGGCCAAATTTCCAGTACGAGCTTCAGCTATATTGTCTACGGTAGCCTTTTCCGAGGTGTAAATCTCTAACCCATCAAGCCCGTAAAAGTTTGAGTCGGCATTGCCCTGCTGGTTGGCGCTGAGGTAAAATGGCACGTAGTAGTCAGCTTCACTACCCTCACCGTATAAAAGTAACCCTGCATCTGACAGTGTAAATGATGAGTAAATAGAGGCATATGAATTATCAGCGTTGTTGGTGCTATTGCCGTCGTTGTAGGCAGTGATGTTGACTGAACTTCCAGCCGCATCGGTCTTTAAAAACGTTTCTCCAATGAAACTAGCACTCGATTTTTTTTCATCATAGATTGAATAAATAGCATCGTAACCATTTTGATTGTCACGATATTCAGGGTTGTCACCGTCAACGGTGATAACAGCATCTGCAGCTGTGTAAGACCATATCAATGCAAGCATGCACAGTGCAGCTCGGGAGATACAACGCATTGTTACAGGTGGGATTAGAAGACTCATGACAGTGTCAGATTATCATTTCAGCACGCTATCCAACAATAATATTTTTTATACTTTATAGGTAGCATAAATGTTATTTTAATATAAATTGATAGTATGGACAACTAAAATATTAGCCTTTAAGCCCTGATAATGCATTAATTAGACAATATTTTATAAAAAATATAACATTCTCAAAACGAGGATCTTGAGGCGAATCAAGCACCACAGGAGCCAAAAAAATGAAAAATTTAAGGTTTCAAATAACTAACAATAGTGAAGCAATCTCCAATTTTAAATTGCTCCAAGCTGATTTTATGGCTCAAAGAAGCCCGTATGTATGGTTATTCCTGGATCACATCAGTAGCTATCGCAATTAAGTGGAGCGTCGGGTGAAGTGCCGCGTGAAGCGCCTATGCGCCCTCCGAGCAAAAGATAGGCTCACATTGACATCGCGTTCGAGGTTTGATGCCACAGGACCCCAGTTCTTTTGTGAACCCTAAGATATACTATGGGCTATAGCCGGCGACGTCTGAGTAGACCGAAGATCCCTCCTAATGATATGAGCAAAGCGCTGGAGGGTTCCGGAATGATGTCTGCATCCCTATCGTAGCCCCATGCATCTGCGCCTGCTGTATCATGGTATTGGACATAAAACTGAATGTAGGTTTCCTCCCGATCATCAACATTGGGATCCGTGTTAATGAGCGTGAATTTGTCTGTGGGAACATAGAGCACAATGTCCCAATTCGCTGTACCTGTTCCATAGAATAGCCTCAGAGAATCGCCGCTGTTGTCGACACTCTTATCAAAAGAATAAGCAAGATTACCATCAACCACATCATCACTACCACCATTATCATATGCATTCACTGTAGCGTTTGCTGAGGTATATATCTCGAGCTTATTGACATCATAATAATTATTACCCAAGACACCATCATCGGTGCCAGATTGGTTGGCATCCAAATAAAATCCGATGTAGGAAGTGCCTTCATAAATTAAGGAGCCGGCTTGCGCCAGAGTGAGCGAATCTCCTACAGTAGTGTAGGAGTTATCACTACTTGGAGTATTGGCAACCCCGTCACCATCATTATAAGCGGATACTACAGTGTAGCCGCTACTCGAAGTGGTCTCCAAGAATTCGCCCAGAACATGGGGGTCTTGTGATTTTTTCAGATCATAGTAGAAAAAATAGGATTCTTCGTCGGCATCATAATATTCGTGGTTGTTTTCATCAACAACGATAGTGGCGGATTCGACAGGTGCTTGGCACAGAACGATGATTGCGGCGGCTAGTGCTGCATGAGGAGTAAGGGTGTTAGAAACGTTGGGGAATAAATATTTCATAACGCTAGCATGTTAGCTTGAGCGCTGCTGTTACTCTATAATAAATTTACTATCAGTGGGTTAGATGTGCGTTATGTCAGTACTGTTTAATAGTAAGCAGAGCTAAAAAATGTCCCCATATTACAAGGAGATACAATACCTCATTTTGTTATTATGGAAAATAATGCATTCAAATAATGCGGCATTGAGCGCCTAAAAGACCCTTTTTGAGCAGAAAAAAATGAGCTCTGAGCCCTGTTTGGTATCTAACAAAAGTAAACTAACTTGTCCTCTTTCACCATGAAGGAGGTTGTTTGAGAAGCCTCTGTATTCTCAGCTAGCTCGTTCACTCTTCGCTTTCGTCGATAACCATTGCTTTAGGTGGAGGGCCACTGCGCTGTGGTATATTCGAATCAGCAGCGATCTCATCTTCGGAGTATGTGGATACCGCGATGTTTTCGCTGTTTTGGTCTGAGTTGGTATTGTCAGACAAACCAGCCAGCTCTCTCAAGGATACTACATTTGGAGGCAGCGATAGCAGGCTTTTGTGAGCAGGAATAGGATCAAAAATATTGATGACATCGTCACCCTTTTTGGTTTGTGGATCTGTCGAGATATCGGATGCTTTTCTGGTGAACTCAGATTGTAGCTGCTTACTGGCAAGTGCATCTTCTTTCGAGGAACTCTGCACTGGGTTGTTTGGATGAGCCTGTTGTTTCTTGTAGAAGTAACCAATCGCCATGATGATCAATAAAGCAAGGCCAAGGATAGCAATCGGCTGTGCCATTTTTTTGCCGTCACTCTGCTTTGAGTAAGATCGCAGTCGGTTCTGGCCTTTGGTCCGCTTTTTATTAGATCGAGCTTTAGGCGACGAACTATTTTTCTCACTGACGGTGTCTTGGTTATTTTTAAGATAGCCGATGTTAGTGATGTCCTCATTGGGAACTAGAGACTGGATTAAGTCGCTGGCATCCACTTCTAGATATTCGCTGTATTGTACAAGGAAGCTACGTGCATAAGAAGTTGGTAAAGTCGAGTAGTCGTTGATTTCCAGAGCGTTAATCGTTGCTGCTGGAATACGAGTTGATTGCTCAATATCAATAATCGTCAGATTTTTAAGCTCACGTGCCTTGAGTAGTTGCTGGCCAATGTCGGTAGGTTCACTCATAATCTGAAATATATGCGCTCTGAAAAAGAAAATGTCAGGATGCGAAGTGCGTGACGCTAAACGCATAATTGATTTTGCTCAAGCATTGATACGGGGAGATCTTCTTCTCCATTAGTCAGCCAGTTTGGAGAGGCACCTTGAAACCGCAAACAGTCCAAATGTTGCTGTGATGTGTGTGATACTGCCGAATCCAGATACGCAGTTCAAGCGCTTGGCTTCGTCTGTGTTGCCTGTCGGTTTGTCTGCCGAGACTTCACCGTCACATTGCTCAAACACGGGCGATTCTGATGAGAATACGCAACTGATGCCGAACTTGCGTCCTTTCCTTTTTTTCTTTGGATCCGAGCCAGCAGGGAACCCATAATCACTCCGCATGATTTTGCGCACTTTATTGATCAGGCTATCGTTGTAGCAACGAGTGATATCGTCGATTTGAATTTTGGAAGGGTCACGCAAGCCTCCAGCGCCACCACAGCTAATGACTGGGATGCTTTGTTGTTTACAACTTGCTAATAGTAATGACTTGGCCCGAACGTGATCAATGGCATCAATGAGGAAATCAAATTGGCTGGCGAGAATTTCTTCAGCGTTGCTAGCGTTGAAGAAAGCCTCCAAGCACCTTACCTCACACTCAGGGTTGATGGCTTTGACGCGGCTAGCCATGGCCGCTGTTTTTTGGCGACCGATTTCGCCATCCATGGCATGGAGCTGGCGATTGATATTGCTGATGCAAATTTCATCAAGGTCGATCATGGTGATATGGCCCACTCCGGATCTTGCTAGGGCCTCCACACACCATGAGCCGACGCCTCCGATGCCGACGACGCAGACGTGGGCACGCTGGAATTTTGTCATCGCCGATTTGCCGTATAGCCGCTGTATGCCTCCAAATCTATCCATGGTAGTAAGGGTGCTTTATTTGATATTTTCCAATGAAGTTCAGATCAAGCCTTGCTGGCCCGCTAAGTAGAGGCAGGCATGGATTTTAACATCAACCAGACACCCATTAGCTTGTTGGCGGTGGAGCCAAGAATCAAGCTCGGCGATGGGGACTCGATGAACAACAATGTCTTCGTTTTCGGTACCGCCACCGCTATGTTCGCGAGTAAGTTGCGTTGCGGCGAAAAAGCTTACCATTTCCGTCGTCATGCCGGGAGAAGTAGGGCTAGTAATAAGGGGTGTTATTTTTCCTGCTCTGTAGCCGGTTTCTTCGAGTAGCTCTCGAGCTGCTGTTTGAGCAAGTGATTCATCAGAGAATTCAGCTTCATCACCAGCGAGCCCAGCAGGAATCTCGATAACATATGTTTCTAGGGGTATGCGGAATTGCTCCACTAGTATGAGCTCATGATTATCGGTGATGGGTAAGATGCCGACAGCACCCGTGCAATTTGTCCGTGCGGCATATTCCCAGTGACCGCGGGCATATAGGCCAAGAAATGTGCCCTCGCTGAGTGGTTTGGCTTTCATGGGCGTATGCTCCATGGCTGAGGTGCTGGGCTTGTTATTCATTCTCAGGTCTGGCATCTCTGGTGAGAAGCTCTTCCAGTGCTTCAGTGGCCGACTTATTCTGGTAGAGGATTTGGTAGACAGCATCGATCAGCGGCGTGCGGACACCTGTTTTGCGTCCAAGATCATAGATGGACTTTGTGTTAGGTACTCCCTCTGCAACCATGCCTAGATTAGCAACGATGTCATCAAGACTGCCTCCTTTACCCAATGCCTTACCAACGCGGTTGTTACGTGAATGTGGGGAGTAACAAGTTGCCATCAGGTCACCTACGCCAGATAAACCAATGAATGTCTTCATATGACCGCCCAGGGCTGTGCCAAGCCTAGTCATTTCTGCTAGCCCTCTTGTAACAAGTGCTGCGACGGCATTGTCGCCAAGACCTATGCCATCCGCTATTCCAGCGGCTATGCTGAATATATTTTTAATAGCACCTCCTAATTCGATGCCTGCGATATCGTCACTGGTGTAGCACCGAAAGAAAGGGGTGGTGAAGACAGTCTGTAATTGCTCACGAAGTTCCTTATCTTTGGCTCCAATCACGGCGCAGGTTGCTAAATTACGTGATACTTCCTCTGCATGATTGGGTCCTGATAAGACTGCTAGTGGATTGTTGGGAAGGTGCCGGTGAATGATTTGGCTCATGCGTTCACCACTAGGAGAGATCCCTTTGGCACAGGAGACAAGAATCGTGTTGGCTGGTAAATCAATCCCTGCAAGTTGGGCTGCGGTGGCTTCTGTTGCACTTGTTGGAACGACAAAGAGAATTAGGGGGTAATCTTTGCACCGCTCCATATCGGTGCTGGCCGTTATTTTAGGGTCTAAGCTGATGTTGGGAATGTAATGTCCATTGGTATGGTTCTGATTAATTTCATCGACCGTCTTTTGATTTCTTCCGATGAGGCATACTTCATCCAACTTATGTGCGAGTAAGCAGGCGAGGGCAGTACCCCACGATCCAGTTCCAAGGATAGCTGCGCGTGTAATCATTTGGCTTTTTTAGAGAATTGGTGTTCGCTACCGTCCATCAGTGCTTTGATGTTGGATCGGTGCCTCCAAACTGCAAGTAAAGCAAGGATGATACAAAATACAAATAAAGGTTTGTTCCATGTGCCGTCAGCTAGTTTGTCATGATACCATGAACCAAAAAGCATGACGATGGGTAAGCAGATGGCTGCACCCATGCTGGCGATGGAGACATATTTCGTGGTGAAAAAGAGTATCGCCCATATCGCAATCAAAATTAATACGGCAGCAGGCATGAGGGCGATGAGAGCACCACCAGAAGTGGCGATGCCTTTACCCCCTTTAAAGCCAATCCATGGTGAATAGTTGTGCCCTAGGATGGCGGCAAGCGCGGTGATGATTTGCAAAATCTGCGCTTTGCTTTGCTCTAGTCCAATGGCGTAGGGCTCGAGCGCAGGAACAGTCATCGGGTTGGATTCTCCAGCATAGGTAAACAAGCTGATTCCCAGTATCGATGGGATAAGGCCTTTGAGGAGATCGAGCACTAGGCATGCGATACCGTAGGGTTTGCCGACGACGCGCAGCACATTGGTGGCTCCAATATTACCTGAGCCATGCTCGCGAATGTTAACTCCCTTTGACTTGGCGATGAGTAGGCCAAAGGGGATAGAGCCTGCAAGGAAGGCGATGATGGGCGGAATCCAGAGTTGCATGTGAATGTGAAACAAGATGTAACTATGCAACAAAGGTAGATTGATAATCTGAAAAACCCAATGACTATTTTTGATTCATGCGAATGTGGAGACAGATAGACCATCTGTTTTCTGACTCTAGCTAGGTTGACGAGAGGAGAAATCACATGCAAAATACAAAACGAAGTGAATAAAGTAGGTTGTATTCGAATGCTAGGTTCTCTCGGGTTGTGGTGCCTAGGGGGAGCGTTGTCATTGAAGATGGGTTTGGTTGTCTCTGCGCAAGCAGCTTCAGATTATGAACTGGCACCAATAAATTACTCTGCCTCAAAAGATCATAATGCCATTACAAAGATTCAAAAGGCTGTCGATAGAGGAAGCCTCAGCCTGCCTGACGATACACCAAGAGAGTTGCTTGGAGCTTTGCTAGATCAGCTTAATATCCCTGTATCCTCACAGGTCTTGGTTTTTTCTAAGACGAGCTTACAGCATAAAATCATTACCCCAACGAACCCACGAGCAATATACTTTAATGATGATTTTTATGTTGGTTATGTGCCAGGTGGCATGATCGAGGTGATAGCTTGTGATGATCCTAAGGGAATGATGTTTTACAGTTTTGACACCAATGCTGTGCCCGAAAAGCGTCGTTTTCTGCGTAATCAAGAATGCATGACTTGCCACGCGTCTAGCAACACGATGAATATTCCCGGCTTGCTGGTGAGATCTGTTTATACCGATCAAAAGGGCCAACCTTTGTTGTCTTGGGGATCTTTGTTAACGACTCCTGCCAGCCCCATTGGGCAGCGATGGGGAGGCTGGTATGTGAGTGGAAATAAGGCAGAGGTGGGGCACATGGGTAACCAGTGGGTTGAGGATCCCGAGCGTGGTATGGACTCTTATCATGTATTGCACAATCAACACCTAAGAAGCTTGAGTGGTTTTTTTGATACACGCATACACCTCACAGACAGTAGTGATATTTTGGCACTGATGATTATGGAGCATCAGATACAGGTTCATAACACTTTATCCGCGGCAAAAATGCGCTACTTGCGTTCTATCTATTTAGATAAAGCGATTCATGGTGATGAGCGCTCACCCTCAGTGGAGAGGTTGGTCTCGGAATGCGTGCAATCCGTTCTCAAGGTGTTGATGTTTGCAGACGAACTGAGGTTGCCAGAGGATGGGGTTGAAGGTGCAGATGAGTATCGCGATAGTTTCAAGCGGCTAGCCCACCGACATGATGGCCATTCGCTGCGCGATTTGCGGCTCGAGAAACGAATGTTCAAATATCGTTGTAGTTTTATGATTCACAGTAAGTCGTTTGAGCAACTTCCCGATGAGATCAAAATACCGGTGCTTAGCAAGCTGCATGCGATCGTGACGGACAAAGAGTCTCCGGTAGGTCTGCCTCTTTTAAGTAGCCGCGAGAAAGAGCGAATCCACGATATTTTGTCGCACACGCATTCAGGCTATCAGAGTGTGATGCTGCATTAGGATGTCTCATCTTATCATAAGCCGCGGCGCCGATGCTTGCTGGGTTTTTTGAATTCAAGGTAAGTGATACCCGTTACTTTGTTAGTGCCAGCCTGGTATGTCTCAACATTCATTTTCTTGAGGGTTTGTATCTTATCAACGGTCATTAGGTCAGTAATATGAAAGCGTTTAAGAAGTCTTCCTTGGACGTCGTATCCTGCTACCTGCATTAGAGCTCCGTATTTTTTGTGAACCCAAATGTAAACGAGGGCATAGCGACCATCCTTGCCAGGGTTGCGCAAACGAAGTTTGTAGCATGATTGCATTTTGATTTTATCTTCGCCGACGACTTTGGCATCTTTCCAATACAGAAATCGAAGTGAGAGGTCTTCGTAAGTCACATCGCTGTTAATAATGGCCTCGCCAATTTTCTGAGGCGGGAAAGGAGTGGCCTTGCCTTGCTCTGTTTCGTAGAGTTTTGCCTTACCTTCCTGAAGTTGCATATGAAAGCCACTCCAGGTGTTGTTGGTGTGAAATTGAAAAGTGATGTCTTCTCCCTTCAAATGCAGCGAGAGAGGTGTTCGTTGGCCGTCTTTACGGATGTAGCCGTCAAGCTTGCCATGCTGGAGTGTACTGCCAAGGCGGATACCTTCCAGCAGTTTCTCGGCACTTACCTCGGCACGGGCGCTGAATGAGCTACCCATGGTGATCATGATCAGTGCGGTGACTAGTAATAGAAAGGGGGATGCTTTTTGGGAATAATTTGGCATGGTGTTATTATTAAATATGTAAGCCTTTGGACGGTCAAAACAACAGAGTTATTCACAAAATGCAATTTTTCAGTCAAAAAGTCAAAATGGGGCTTGAGCCATAGATGCCATGTGGATTGGATGTAACTTGTATCTGATCACTCTACGAGAGTATCCTTATATTACTTTACATCATGAGCCTGCGCCATCAACTAACGGAAGTTTTAACAGAATATCTGCCTGCAAATCCAAAGGAGGCAATTAAAGGTACTGAGTTAATTCGCCTGCTGCGCATGAAGCTTGAGGGCAATTATTCCGATGCTTCGTTGAGATATCACTTTTCCATCATGTCTTGTGATCCGACATCTCCCATTGCGAAGGTCGAAAAAGGGCAAGGTTACTACCGACGCACGGCAGCAGCTCCAGCACTCTCAACAGCGCAAGAGATTTTCTCTCAGTATCAAGGGCGCCTTGATGACATCGAGGGAAACCATGATGAGGTAGATCATGCGATGATGCGCATTCGTAAGTTCCGCGCCATTGTCAATAAATGGTGTGATGTTAACGGTAGGTTTCCATTCGCATTCAGGGAGCCCTTCGGTGCCGATGCGCCAATCGGAAACCTCTGGAAATTCCCCGAGATGATCTTGGTAGACTGGGATAATGGTGACGAGGTTGAGTCGGCACGATCCATGATTAAGCTGAAGTCACAGCTTGGCTTGCCGCCTTTCAGAATGCATGCTGCTCGTTTACGGATTTTGCCAACGCATCATAGTTTTCGGGAGGATTTCTTTCAGGCATTGAGCGCCTCAGACTGGGCACAAGGTGGCGAGTTGATCTATGCTGCCCCCATTGAGGATGAGGCTCTGGCTGACTCCATCAGACAATTAAGTGCGACATTTGGTATTGGAGTCACAACTTTTGGTCTAACCGCCGAAATTCTCGATGATCTTCCTCGGCCTGCGAATATCATCAACGCACATCCCCGTGAGACCGAGGCATTGATGGAGCGCTTGGATGTGACTCGAATCGCCATGGCTAAATCGCGCCCTCATGTTGATTGGAGTGCACTGGAGGCGATTCGTGGTGACAGTGCAGATGTCGACAAGTTACTTAATTGGCTGTCGGGAAGTTTAGAGATTGGTCGCATTTTGCCTTACCAAGACGAGCAGTAAGATTGGCAGTATTTGTCTTTAATCTACTCATGAAGCTGGGTAGTCTCTCGCCCAGATGTAGCGTGTTCGCGCTATGTAAACTAAATATCGACTACAGAGATGCAAATAGAAATCATGGACACAACGCTGCGCGACGGCGAGCAAACATCCGGGGTGTCATTCTCTGCATACGAGAAATTGAGCATGGCGAAGATCTTGCTTCAAAATGTGAAAGTGGATCGTATAGAAGTAGCCTCAGCGCGTGTTTCACAAGGGGAGTTTGATTGCGTTCATGCCATCACTGAGTGGGCAAAAGAAAATGAGTTACTCGATACGGTAGAAGTTCTCGGCTTTGTGGATGGTCAAGTTTCGGTGGATTGGATTGCCAAGGCAGGAGGTAGGGTGATGAACCTATTGGCCAAAGGATCTAAGAGGCATGTAGAATTGCAGCTGCGCAAGTCTCCTGAGCAGCATTTAAGCGATATTAAAGAGGTGATTGCCTATGCCAGCTCTAAGAATGTAGACGTCAACATCTACCTTGAAGATTGGTCGAATGGGATGATTCATTCACCAGATTATGTGCATGCACTGGTTGAGGGCTTGATGCAGACGCCCATCAAGAGGTTTATGTTGCCGGATACACTGGGTATTCTTAACCCCGATCAGACTTATGACTTTTGTCACCAGATGGTGACTAGCTACCCAGAGCTTAAATTTGATTTTCATGCACACAATGATTATGATCTTGCCGCAGCCAATGTATACAGTGCTGTGAAAGCTGGTATTCATGGCATTCATGCCACGGTGAATGGAATGGGTGAACGTGCGGGCAATGTACCGCTATCGAGTGTGATTGGGGTGATCCATGATCAGCTCAAACAGAGCACGAATATCGAGGAGTCGTCTATCAACAAAGTAAGCCGCATCGTAGAAACCTATTCTGGAGTTAGGGTTCCAGCAAACAAACCTGTAATTGGTGAGTTTGTCTTTACTCAGACAGCGGGTATCCACGCCGATGGTGATTCCAAGGATAAACTTTATTACAATGATCTGCTACCCGAGCGATTTGGGCGTACTCGTGAGTATGCATTAGGAAAAACTTCAGGTAAGGCAAACATTCAAAAAAACCTCGAAGAGCTTGGCATCAGTCTCGACCAAGACGGCATGAAACGTGTCACGAATAGGATTATCGAGTTGGGTGATAAGAAAGAGCGTGTTACCAAGGAGGATCTGCCTTTCATCATCGCCGACGTGCTAGGCGAAAATACGGAGACCAAAGATATTGAGATCGTCAACTACTCGATCTCTCTTACTCAGGGGTTGAATCCCGTTGCCACAGTTCGGCTCAGGATTAAAGGAGAATTCTACCAAGAGACGAGTACTGGTGATGGCCAATATAACGCCTTTGTTCGAGCGCTTTGGAGTATATACGCCCGACTCGAGAAGGAACACCCAACGCTAGAAGATTATTCAGTGCATATTCCGCCAGGTGGCCACACAGATGCGCTAGTAGAGGCGACAATCCTGTGGGATTTTAAGGGCAAGAAGTTCAAGACACGTGGCCTTGATGCGGATCAGACTGAGGCAGCTATTCAAGCTACCATCAAGATGTTAAACATCATTGAGGAAGCTTAAGCGAGGGTTAAACCCAGCCGATCATGTCTGCTACCCGGTAAGCGGAGTAGAGAAATAGGACGAAAAGAACGATTACAAAAGCTTTGGCGCAGGCTTCAATAGATGTGCGAGTCATGGGCTTGATGGGTTGATTGGCTGAAAATTGTCGAAGGTGTGGTGGGCTTTTAGGGGTTTAGTTGTAGGAGGTCAAGGTTTCCTGTGTTTGAAACACGTTCTAGTCACTGAGGTCTTTTATGAGAGCCATAAGATCACGGCTTGCGGTCAGCACATCAGCGGGTTAGTAATACGGCGTGATTTATCTCGATTCCAACGCCACTACTCGAGTTCATCCTGAAGTTTTGGAGGCAATGATGCCTTTTCTGACAGATCAATGGTATAACCCATCGAGCGGCTATCGTGCTGCTAAGACGGTGCGCAAGGCACTTGAAATCGCGCATGAGCAGGTGGCAGCTTTGATCAATGCTAAACCTAGGGAGATTGTTTTTACAGGCTGTGGCACTGAGTCGAACAACGCAATATTGACATTTTTGGCGTCCCATGCGGAGGCAAACCAGAAGATGGTTACCAGTGAAATTGAGCATAGTGCTATTTTGCGTCATGCTGAGCATTTGGCCGATCATTACCATTTACGTGTGGAGAAAGTGGGGGTGAATGGTGATGGGCGCTTGTCGCTTGATGGCTTTGCTGCGGCAGTGGCAAGTGGTGACGCAGTGATGGCATCAGTGATGTGGGCCAATAATGAAACAGGAGTGATTCAACCTATTGCAGAAGCATGTCAAATAGCACACGATGCAGGGGTTGCGTTTCACAGTGATGCCATACAGGCAGTAGGTAAAGTTCAGATGGATGTGAAGGCTGTGCCGATAGATTACCTATCGATATCGGGTCACAAGTTCCATGCACCCAAGGGTGTCGGTGCAATGTATATCCGAGAAGGTCTAAAGTTTGAGCCTATGTTGAGAGGAGGGGGCCAAGAGGGTGGGCGGCGAAGTGGTACTGAGAATGTTGCTGGTATTGTTGCCATGGGTAAAGCCGCCGAGCTTATGAAGCAGCGACTTGATGATGACGGGCATGCAGGTATCGCTGCTTTGCGTGATTACTTGGAGCAAAGCTTGCTATCTGAGATCGAGAATATTCAAATCAACGGGGCAATTGATTATCGTACTGCCAACACCAGTCATCTCTCTTTTAGTGGTTGCGAAGCCGCCGGCCTGTTAATCTTGCTCGATGAATATGGAGTTCAGTGCTCTTCTGGCAGTGCTTGCATGACTGGAAAGCAGCAGCCTTCTCACGTTCAGACCGCGATGGGTATATCTGCATCACAGGCCAAAAGTAGCCTGCGTATTTCTTTATCGATATTCACGACGCGTGAAGATATCGATACCGCGATCGTAGCCATTAAGAGAGCCGTGGCTAAATTACGTAGTGTTCAAGGAGGGCCAGGGGTAGGGCCTGTACAAGTTTACAGCCGTGATTGACTTTCTTAAGATATCGGCTCGAGGGTGGCAATAGTGCTGCGAAGAAGTTCGGCGGGCCACTGGCCTGGTGCGGTCTCCGTGTTTCCCAGATAGCCATAATTGAGCAGAGATCCATGTTGCGCGTACAATAGGCGTGAGACCGGCGCCAGAGGCCCCATACCCATCATGGACATGGGGTGATGATTGTTTTGGAGAATTTCTACGCAGCGTGTTAAGTCAGATGCTTGGTTGTGCTGAACGGCTATTTTGATAATGTCTGCCTCTCCGGCAAGATCTACAATATCTTGCAGTTGTGATGTTTGTGGAGTTTCGGTGAAGTTGTGATAAGAGAATATTACGCCCACACCTTCTGATCTAATCTGATGCACGGTATCTTTCATTTCAGCATACGATGCTAATTCGACGTCAATCCATGTGGCTCTTTTTGAAACTTCGGCGAGTAGTGCGGAACGATCGCTGGCACTGAGCTCGGTCAAGCCTCCCTCGCTTGGAGAGCGAGCGGTAAAAAGTAGCGGAAAGTCTCCAAATCGGTCGAGTTCGATATTGAGAGTGTCGATATGACTGGGCATACCATCCAGTCTTACTTCCAGTATATCACACAGACCCTGTAGCTCAACTGGCTGCAAGCAGGCCAGTTGATTGAGGCTTTGTACAGATCCTACGACAAGTGGGCTCTGCGGAATACTGATCGTTTGATTCGACATGTGCATACATAAGTCACATATCAGGCAGTTGTTTGTCAATCTGTCTATTGTTTCTATTTGCTGAGTTAGGAGCACAGAATGAGGTATATCGTCTTGTTAAAATCAGGATTATTTCAGCTATGATACATTTTGCTCTTTTTGATAGCCTCGTAATCATTCAGAACAGGGGCGGTCACAGCACCCATTATTTTCATGAGCAAGGATTCAAAGAAATCATTAGGCATAGGACTCGCGGGTTTCGGAACTGTTGGCACCGGTGTTTGGGAAACCTTGCAGCGTAACGCGGATCTCATTTCTAAACGGAGTGAAGTAGAGGTCGACATTGTGCGTATTGCCGTGCGCGATCTCAGCAAGGCAAGGATTGAGGGCGTATCAGAGGATAAGTTCACCAGTCATTGGCAGGATGTAGTCGATGATGCTAATGTGGATCTTGTGGTTGAGCTTATCGGAGGCACGGACACGGCTTTTGATATTGTTGCTGCAGCTCTTCGTGCCGGCAAACCTGTGGTAACTGGCAACAAGGCACTGCTTGCTGAGAGGGGCCAAGAGTTATTCGCGCTTTCCAAGGAGTGTAATACCCCAATCCACTTTGAAGCCGCTGTAGCTGGGGGTATCCCTATTATAAAAACAGTTCAGGATTCGTTCGTAGGTAACAGTATCCAATCAATGGTGGGTATTATTAACGGCACATCGAATTATATTCTTGAGCGGATGACAGACGCGGGGCTTGGATATGAAGAGGCGCTTGGTGAGGCGCAGCAGCTTGGTTATGCAGAGGCAGATCCCACGCTTGATGTTAATGGTTGGGATGCAGCTCATAAGGCAATTTTGCTGGCAACACTCGCTTATGGATTCACTGTCGATCCAGATAAGGTTTATGTGCGTGGGATTGAAAGGGTGCGTGGCACTGATATCGATTTTGCCAAGCGGCTTGGTTTTGTTGTGAAATTGCTCTGCGTTGTTCGTGAACACCCTCAAGGCGTGATTGAAATTCGCACTCAACCATCATTCATCCCACAAAGTCATATTCTCTCGAGTGTGAATGGTGTTTTTAATGCTGTAGCAGTGCGCGGTGATACGGCTGGAGATTCATTGTTTTACGGGCGCGGAGCTGGTAAGGATCCAACAGCCTCATCGGTGGTTGCCGATATTGTTGAGGCAGCCCTCGGCCTTGGCCATGATGGGTGCCACCGAGGCTTTCTTCCATACCAGGAGGAGGGCAGTGTGATGAGCATTGATGATACCGAAACTCCCTATTACGTCAGGTTCGATGTCAACGATGAGCCAGGTGTCGTTGCAGAGATTGCCAATTTATTGGCCGATGCAGGTATTGGTATTTCAGGAACTCATTCACCAGTGCATCCTGATGAGCCGGATGCAGAGTTTGTTGATATGGTATTTCAGCTACACACCTGTCGCTTTGGTTTGCTGAAGGATGCCCTAAAGAAAATTGAGGGGTTGGGCTGTGTCAATTCTAGGCCGGTAGTATTCCGAATTGAGGATTTAGGCTAGGATCGCCCGTCATCAGCTTTTTCTGTAACAATCTTAATGGGAGCGTCAGGAAGTGCATTGAGAAAGGTCTTGCCGTATGGCTTGTTGACCACACGATTGTCCAAGAGGACGACAAGCCCACTATCTTTGGCAGTTCTTATCAAACGTCCAACACCTTGGCGAAGCTTCAGCACGGCTTCCGGAACCGAGTAATCGACAAAGGAATTGCCTCCCTTGGCTTCGATAGCTTCAAGTTTTGATGCAACTAATGGATGGT
This sequence comes from Akkermansiaceae bacterium, assembly GCA_049631945.1. Taxonomy (GTDB): domain Bacteria; phylum Verrucomicrobiota; class Verrucomicrobiia; order Verrucomicrobiales; family Akkermansiaceae; genus Oceaniferula. The sequence goes on along the minus strand of JBNABE010000012.1, from coordinate 5,234 downwards.
CTGGCACAGCAAAGGGTAGCCGAGTGACAATGACATTTGATAGGGCTTCTCCGGGAACATCTACACCTGCCCAAAAGCTGTCTGTGCCAAATAATACGCTATTGGTATCCTTGCGAAAAATTTCAATCATTTTGTGGCGGGCCATACCATCACCTTGGAGCAGTAAACGCCAATCGTGATCATAGAAGAAGTCTTCCATTGCATCCGCAACTTTACGCATCAAGCGGTAGCTGGTGAAGAGTACAAAAGCCTTACCTTCTGTGTATTTTAAGACACGACCAATCCAATGAATAAGAGCATTCTCATAATCATCACTACTTGGGTCAGGCATCGATTTGATGACATAGATCTGCATCTGCTCTTTGTAATTGAAAGGGCTGCCAATCTTAATGCTCTTTGAGCTTTCTGCACCGATTCTCTTTTTGAAGTAACTTAGCTCTTCATCTCCCGTACTGAGCGTTGCACTGGTCATGATACAGGTGCGCCCGTGACCGAACATCATTCTGCGTAGACGGTCTGCCACACTCACGGGTGCAGAGTGAATGCTGAGCATGTCACCCTCTCGGCCTCCTTTTTCCACCCAGTATACGCTGTCGTCATCTTCTTGATCTAGGAAGATTCTGACTCCTGCATGAATGTCTCTCATGCGTCGAGCGCCATCCATAAGCTCGGCTTTGGCGGGGGAGTCATTTTCTAATCCATCGGCTGCATGCTCTACTTCGGTCCATAACCTGCGTAGGGGTTCGGCTAGAGTATTCTCGACAAAATCAGGTTTGCGGACGCGATACTCTTTGCTGAATTTGCCAAATTCTACTTGGTGTTGGATGTTTTCATAGAATTCTTCAGCAGCATCTAGCACCACTTCTGCAGCTTTGATTGAGCCCGCATGCCGCAAGGCACGCAGTAAACCCTTTCGGTTTTTTGGATTGTATAAGCGATGGACCTCAAACTTCAGTCCTACATGGCTCTGACGCAAGCCAAGTTGGGTCGCTGCTACATGCTCAAGTGTATGCGCTTCATCGAAGATTACAAAATCATCAGCGAATAAGTAGCCCAAGTCATCTTCTGGAAGCTCATTGAGGACGAATAGAGAAAAGAACAGCGTGTGGTTGACTACGACGACATTGGCAGCCTCCATTTCTTTGCGTGCTTGTTGGTAGAAGCAGTTGCCATTTCTGCCGCAAGTTCGTTGGGTGCAGACAGCGCCATCACTGCAAACCTGGGCCCATACTTTGGGGGTTGGGCTAAAATCAAGATCGCTTTTTGTTCCGTCTTTGGTGCCTTCGGCCCAGTCCCATATTGCCTTCATTTCCTCCGACTCACTGGTGCTGAACAAGTCACTTGCTTGGTCCATGGCACGTCTCAATCGCAGCGGGCATAGGTAGTTGCCGCGCCCTTTGAGCAGGGCGGCATGCAAACCACCACCAAGTATTTTGTTGGCGAGAGGGATGTCCTTGCTGATGAGCTGCTCCTGCAAGTTGATGGTGTGAGTGGATATGATCGCTTTTCTGCCTGTCTCGAGCGCGAACTTGGCGGCAGGAATCAGGTAGGCTAGTGATTTGCCAACGCCCGTACCTGCTTCAGCGCACAGAACATGCCGCTCATCCAGAGCCTCTGCGACCGCCATCGCCATTTGCTGCTGCTGTGGTCGGTATTCAAAATCCGGCGACGCTGACAGCCCTCCATCTGTGGAGAACATTTGTTCCATCTCGCTAACCAGCTCACCGGGAACACGGTGGGTGCCTGCTTCTTCTGCAAATGAAATCATCGTCTGCTGATGTCTACATCATCAACTGCGTGTCCACAACCCTCAAGGCGCTAAACCCCACAGCATGACTCGTTCGAAACATGATCTTACTGGACACTATGAGTGATCACTATTATTTTTTTGCCGTATAACATGGATTCAAAAAACACCTCTCAGGAACCTACCAACAGTCTAGCCTCGGCTAACAAAGATTATCGTCAGCAGGGTTTTATCGATTTGAAGCAACGCCTTCGAACGTTGATGGACAGCCTTGCGGAGGTCCTCTCTAAAGAGATAGATTTTACCGACGCCATACCCTGGCGTGAGAAGCAGGTGGTGCAGCGACCTATGGATACGGCAGGAATGGCATCGATGGCACAGCTTCAGGCGGTATGTTTTGAAATACTCAATATTGTGGAGGAGCGCACAGCGACGGTTGTCAGGCAGCGGCGTAGAAGGGATTTTGGAGTGGCTGCAGAGCGTGGCATGTGGGGGAGTGTTATTGCCTCACTACATGAAGCTGGCTTCAGCGAGGATGAGGTCATTGAGGCTTTGAAGGAAATTAAGGTAACACCTGTTTTGACTGCTCACCCTACAGAAGCGAAGCGACACACGGTTCGTGAGCGCCATTTGGCGATTTATAATGATTTAGTGCGTTGGGATCGAAGTTTAGATGACCCTTTGAATCTTTCATCGGTGATGAACTCCATCAAGGTGGGCTTGGAGACACTTTGGCATACTGGTGAAATTCATGCATCAAGGCCGAGTATTTTGGGTGAGCTACGACATACAATCTATTATTTGCGAGATGTCTTCCCCTCAGTAGTGGCAAAACTGGATGCTTCTCTTGAGGCAGCATGGTCTAATGTTGGTTGGGATGTTGCCAAACTTCGTGAAGCTTCAGCCTACCCACGATTGCAATTCGGAACCTGGGTGGGGGGAGATCGTGATGGGCACCCCTTAGTCACAGCCGATGTGACAGCTGATACCTTGCGAAGGCTCAGAAAGCATGCCTTGCGCATTCATGCAAAAGCAATCCGGGAGGCTGCGAATATACTCACCTTATCACCGTCATCCTCAGAGGTTCCAGCAGAGCTCAGTAATAGAGTTGCCGAGCTTACGAAAGAGCAAGGCAGACAAGGGGCTGAGATTGCTGCAATCCACTCGCGTGAGCCATGGCGATGCCTTTGCTACTTGATGCGTGAGAAACTCATTGATACTAACCGCGCCCCTTACATTCGCTCCGAGGAGTATGTCGCAGATCTAGATCTCATGGAGCGCACGCTTAAGAAGGTTGGAGCTTGTTCGACATCAGATAATGTCATCCACCCCCTACGCCGATTGATTCAAGTGTTTGGATTCCATTTGGCATCTCTTGATGTTCGTCAGAACTCACCTTTTCATGACAAAGCGGCTACGCAAATGCTGGAAATTGTGGGTTGTCAAGACGCGGCAAATTACGGCTCATGGAGTGAGCAAGAGCGAATTGATTTTCTTCTTGGGGAATTGAAAAATGAACGCCCATGGCGTCCATGGACGGCTGATCCTGAGAGTGAGATTGGTAAGGTCATGAAGTGTTTCAAGGTGCTACGTCGTCATGCGCGTAAATATGGCGATGTATGCTACGGTCTCTACATTGTGAGCATGACCCGCAGAGTTTCTGACTTGCTGCTTGTGCACTTGTTGTCACGCGAAGCTCAGATGGCAGATTGGAAGAACGGCATGTGGGTGAGTCGCATCCCTGCCTGTCCGCTCTTTGAAACCGGAGATGATCTTGATCGTGGTGGTGAGATAGTCAGTGCTTATTTTGCCACAGCACCTAAGGGTCATTATATCACATCACAAAGTGGTCCGATGACAATGGCTGTGATGGTGGGCTACAGTGACAGCAATAAAGATAGTGGTCTTCTTTCTGGGCAATGGTCTCTGCAAAAAGCTCAGGCACAGATTACTGAAGCTTGTAATGCAGCGGGTGCAAGGTGTGAGTTTTTCCATGGCCGTGGAGGCACGATCAGCCGAGGTGCAGGCCCTGTGAAATGGTTTTTGCGCTCCTTGCCCCACGGTAGCCTCAATGGAGCGATGAGAGTAACGGAGCAGGGTGAAGTTATTCCTAGGAAATACTCTCACCTTTCTAATGCTGCGTATAATCTTGAATTACTGGTAGCTGGGGTTGCTGGTATCACGCTTCATAGTAGTAAGGAAAAGGATGCTGAAGCACTAGGGGATGGTAAGTATTGTGAGTTGATGGACTGGTTGTCAGCAGCGAGTCGTGCAAGTTACCGTGAGCTGATTGAGGCACCGGGCTTCATTGAGTTTTATCGTCAAGCAACACCGATTGATGCATTAGAGCATGGTCGGTTCGGTTCGCGTCCATCGCGTCGAACGGGCAGTGCTAGCCTAGATGATTTGCGAGCCATCCCATGGGTGTTTAGCTGGACACAGGCACGTTATTACTTGCCGGGTTGGTATGGTGTTGGCGCGGCGTTGCAGAAGCTGAAATCTGACAACAAAGAGGGCTTTGAGGAGCTGAAGGGAATGATCAATACATCCTCATTTTTGAGGTACTTACTGACTAATGTTGAGACAAATTTGGCAAGTGCCGATCTCAAGCTGATGGATGGATATGCGGATCTTGTGAAAGACAAAAAACTGAAAGCTTTTTTCCAGTCAAAGATAACTGAAGAGTTCGAGTTGACTGAAAAAATGATAGACGAGGTCTTTGGTTCTTCGTTTGCAGAACGTCGCCCAAGAATGTTGCGCACTCTCGAAACACGCGAATTCTCGCTCTACCTCCTTCACCAACAGCAAATTCGTTTGCTCGGTGAGTGGCGTGAGGCCATGCAGGGCGATGATGAAGAGCAGACAGCAGCTCTACTGAATTCACTGCAGTTCTCAGTCAATGCCATTGCCAGTGGCTTAAGAACGACAGGTTAGACAATCTCTTAACCAAGACTCTATGACTCTACAACGAGTTCAGTGAGTGACTGAGCAAACCATGCTGCACTACTGAAGTCGAGAATGTTGGTAAGACGATTAGGGACAGCAATTACTTTCATCCCAGCATCATGTGCTGCATGCATGCCGTTGTGTGAATCCTCGATGACGAGGCAATCTGATGGATTTACTTCCAATTGCCGTGCGGCTTCCAAAAAAAGATCTGGTGCAGGCTTGATTCTGGGAGCGTCACCTTTGCAGACGGTAGTGTTGACCAGATGCATGAGGTCAAGCTTACCCATCCAATCATCCACCCAATGATGCGATGAACTTGATACAATCGCCGATGGCGAATGTTCTAATTGTTCTAGTAATGCGCGCGCACCTGGCATGGGCTCGGAACCTTCGAGTTCACGCATGATTTCTACTTGGCGTTCAGCGTCCATTTGCTCCCAGTTGTATGTCTTCCCAGTAAGTTCCTCAAGATAAGCAGGTGGGGACCATGTATCAAAATCAGACCCGATACAGCGGATATACATCTCTGGCGAGAGCT
>JBNABE010000011.1:0-26984 GCA_049631945.1 Akkermansiaceae bacterium | reverse complement strand
TGCTTGATTGTGGTCTTTTTGTTTTTGCATCGATTGGCAAGGTAGGTTGCGTCAAAGTCACTACTAAGAGGCTCGGGGCCTAAGTGGCGTAATAGTGGGTGCTCGTAAACTGGGCCATCGCACTTACGGTGCCACAGGACAGCACCAAATCGCCTTGGGTCGTGGAGGCGCATTTCTATGTGATCACCAAGTCCAATGACGAAATGGTCATGTTTTTTGAACTCAGTATCGCTGGGACAGATGCGAAGGCTGCCAGACATGCCGAGGTGGAGGATTAAAGTGCCAGCATTAGACCGTATTAAAATATATTTAGCCCTGCGTTCAATTGATTGCATTTTTTGCCCAATAAGCTCTCGAACGGCCTCCTCAATAGGCCAGCGCATTTTTGAGTTTCTAATGTTGATGTATTGAGCCTCTCGGCTAATGAGATAAGGCTCAATGCCGCGACGTGTTGTTTCGACCTCAGGTAATTCTGGCATGGGTATGATGAGCCTTATAAAAATTATCGAGCTTTGTAATTGGAAAAATGACACTCGAGGCTAGCTTAAATACTATATAAGAACATGTGAGCAGATTTGCCTATGCTGTGATTAAGTAGCGCTGTGTATTATTAATTATTTAAAATAAACCGAAGTCAAATAACCATTACTGAGAAGATGAAAAAATATATTATTCCATTTTTATTAACAGGCTTGCTTGCTTTTGTAAGCTGCAAAAAGAAAACCGAAAAGCCATCCGTTGAGTCTGAAGCTGAGGTGCAGGTTCAATCTCCCGTTGCAGAGATCAGGGTCACTCCCGAGCAGAGAGCAGCTAAGTTGGGTTTTGCTCAATACCTCCCCGCAAATACTAGTGCTTATAGTGCGGTGATTAATGGCAGTAGCATTGTCGATAAAATGTGGGAAACCCCAGTTGGTAAAGTGATCAAAGAGCGATTAGAGCAAGAGGGGTTATCTTTTGATGATCTTGCTGGAAATCAAGGGATGATCCAAATGCAATCTTCACAATACGGCGAAGATTATTTTGTGGCGTATGGCGAGAGTGCTCCCAAAGCAGGGCGAGAAGTAATCAAGTTTTCTAATCGTGTATCATACTATGCCGGTCGCATGGCCATCTATGCGGGTAATGCTGCGGTAGCCAAGAATATGGATTCAGCCATGAGTGACCCCAAGAAAATATTTGACGCTCCGCTCAAAGGTTTTCCAGCTGACTTTGTCGATATGTTCCGTCAAGTTGATATGCCAGCCTATTATCAGGGCGTTAAGATCGCAGATGAAGATGCTCGTGCTCTCGCTAGGGAGCAGATGGAGGCCGCTCTGAGTATTTTTAGTATGTTGAAAATTGGTGTTGAACCTATGACGGTCGAAAGAGGCGGGGCGCAATTCGAAGGCTTCAAGTTTAGTGGTAAGAAAATGCTGGATGAAATGGGCAAAGGTCAAGGAGGTATGGGCACTCTTTGGGCATCAGGATTAGAGGAATTTGGAATGTCTAAGCAGGAGGTCGGTGAATTCCTTGAATTGATTGAAGCCAAGAACATTGTAGCTCTTGTTGGGGAGGTGCACGGATACGTGCTTCTTTTCATTGGTAGTTCGGAAGATGATTTTGTGCTGGTCGATGATGTGGATGCTTCGTTATGTGCTAGCGATAAAGTTAAATTTGCTGACGAATACCTCGATAGTAATTTGTTCACCTATGGATTCAATCATGGGGGATTAGCCTATGATTTATCAGCTATTGAGAAGGTGTTTTACACTTTGACGGCTTCTTTTGCGGAAGGATTAGCTGACCAGTTGGCGGTATCAAAATCTTTAGGAGACACTCAGGACCTCGAAGTGATGCTTGATCATATCGACAAGCAGGCTCATGAGCTTGCTGCGATGTTCAAGGGCTCAGATGCTGGTTATGTTGCTTACTTGGAGGATGGGGTCAAAATCGAAATGCAAGGAGGCTCCAATATGCCGCAATATGATTTAAGCGCTAATCATAAATTCTCAGCTATGGGCCAAGGTAATGATAATCTTATTTTTGCTAATTGGGTCTCTAATCCGGAATACAATGAAGGGCTGATGCGATTGATTGATACCCTTGTGGAGGTTAGTTATGCTGGCTCTAAACATATGATGCCGCTACTTGCATCACGAGCTGCGGCAGATGAGGGGAATGCAGACTTTATTCAGTATAACGCTAGCCTTCAAATGTTTGAACAAATGTTTCGAGGCGATTTGTTGGAGATTTGGAAAGCATTGCGGACAAACATGGCAGAGGGTCTTGGTGCAGAAACAGCGCTTGTGGTTGATCTCAATGGCACACTGCCCAAAGCGCCTATGCTACCTGAGGTTATTTTAAAAGAGGGTAAGATGCCCCGCGTGGCATACGTCAGCTCAGTGGATGATCGAGAGAAGTTGCAAACATCATGGGCTCGTCTAAACAATGCCATAGAAAGATTGCTGGCGAAGGCTGGTGAGATGACGGGCGCTGATATTCCCATGCAGGTGCCAATGAGTAGCGAGAAAGATGGGTTGAAAACATGGTTTGTGCCGATTCCTTTCCAGAATGATGATTTCGTTCCCTCGGTATCAGTAAGTGATGACTTGTTTTTTGCATCGAGCTCAAAACGCTTTGCGGAGGGGTTGGCCTCGCTCGCCAGCAAGGGAAGCAAGGAGTCTCGTCAAGGCGTGTGGCTGAATATCGACATGAAGGTATTGCATAGCTATGCTGAGCATTGGCTTGCATTGATTAATGATAATGCCGAAGAGTTAATGTCGCCATCGGAGTTTGAGGATTTTGATGCCAATAAAGAAATGTTCGAGACATTCATTAGTGCATTGAGCATGGTGGATAGTTTGAACTACCATATGCGTTCAGAAGCAGGCAAGACTCGGACATCTTTGCATTTTAAGACAAGGTAAGTTGCCCACTAGTCATTGATGTGGTCACAGAGCTGCATCCTTTACGTAATTATTAGAATGATTTAGCTGCACAATATGTCGAAGAGAAATGTTTTGTTTGTCTGCACCGGTAACACCTGTCGCAGCCCCATGGCCGAAGCGCTACTGAGAAAGGCTCTGGGTGAGAAGACCGAAATCAAGGTCGGCTCTGCTGGTGTAGGTGCTATGCCAGGGCAGTCAGCTAGTCATGAGACACTAAATATTGTGCAATCTAGAAAAGCGTCGCTCTCTGGCTTTCGTAGCCGCCAAGTAGATGAAAGTATATTATTACAGTCTGATTTGATTATCGCTATGACTAAATCGCATGCCTCTATGGTAAAGCAGTTTTTACCTGAGTGCGCTGACGCTGTCTGTTTATTGTGCGATTTTGTCGACAAGGGTGAAGGTTTAGCAGGTGCTGATGTGCCAGATCCGATAGGTATGGGCTCGAGAGCTTATGAGGAAGTAGCGGCTGTCATTGAGTTGGCTTTGCCTGGAATTATTAGCCGACTTAATGAGCATTCTTCTTAAGGGCAAATTAACGAATGGATTACGATTGTCACATTGAACAAATTGCCAACAAGTTCGCCATTGCTGGTGATTTTGTTGCGGGTGAGGAGATCCATAGTGGTCACATCAATGCGACGTATATGGCTGCATTTGAGACTCAAGATGGTCTGAGGCATCGCTATATTCTTCAGCGAATTAATGAAAAGGTGTTCAAGAATCCGCTGGCGGTGATGCGTAATGTAGAAATGGTGACTCGGCACATTAACTCAAAGGTAATGCGTGTAAAACGTGATATTGGTGGCCAGACTCTAAATCTTTATCCGGCACGAAAAGGAGGGCTCTTTGTGGCTGGTGCAGGTGGAGGTATATGGCGCTGCTATAACTTTATCGAGGGATGCCGGACCTATGAAATTGTTGAAAACACACGCCAAGCATACCAAGCTGCTCACGCTTTTGGGGCTTTTCAAGATCTTGTAAGTGATATTCCGCTCGAGGGTATTGAGGAGACCATTCCTGACTTTCATAACACACCCAAGCGCTATGAGCGCTTGATGAATGTGGCTGACTCTGACCCATGTGGTCGTGTAGCTGATGTGGAAGCTGAGCTGGATTTCATCAAAGAGCGACAGCCGATAGTCTCTAAGTTGGTCAATCTTTGTAGTGAGGGTTATTTGCCGACTCGAGTCACTCATAATGATACCAAAATAAACAACGTGATGATGGATGTAGACACCGATGAGGCGGTGTGTGTTATAGATCTTGATACCGTAATGCCAGGATTGTCTCTCTACGATTTTGGTGATTTAGTGAGAACCGCTGTCAGCCCAGCTGCAGAAGATGAGTGTGATCTCAGCAAGGTGTCAGTGCGTATGCCTATGTTCGAGGCTCTCGCTGAGGGTTATATTGATGCCTGTAATTGCCTATCTGATGTAGAGCTTGATAACTTAGCGTTTGCTGGTGTGCTGATATCACTCGAGACAGGCATGCGTTTCTTGACGGATCATCTAGAGGGTGACGTCTATTTCAAAGTCCAAAGAGACGGACAAAATCTTGATCGTGCGAGAACCCAATTAAAGCTTGTTGAGCAGCTTGAGCGCAAGCAGGGCGAAATGGAGGTTTTCGTGAGCCAATTAGCTAAAGCGAGGCATTAAGGTATCTTATGCCAGCATTCTCGCCGATTTGTGGACAGCTTCGATAAAGGCGTCAACTTCCTGATCGGTGTTGTATACTGCAAATGAGGCGCGCACAGTACCAGTGATGCCATAACGACTCATAAGAGGCTGACAACAGTGATGGCCGGTACGAACAGCGACTCCCATTTGATCTAGGAGCGTGCCCAGGTCATAGTGATGGATACCCTCAATACGAAAAGATACGACGCCAGCTTTTTGCGGAGCCGTTCCGTATAGTTGAATGCCTTTGATTTCTTGTAACGCTGTTGTGGCTTTTTGTTCTAAATAAGCCTCATGCGATGCGATGTTTTTGAGGTCTAGCTTATTCATGTAATCAATGGCCGCAGCCATGGCGATAGCTCCTTCAATGTCTGGGGTTCCCGCTTCGTATTTGAAGGGGAGGTCATTGTAGGTCGTGTTTTCAAAGCTCACTTCTTTGATCATTTCACCACCGCCACGCCATGGTGGCAGCTCGTTGAGAATGTCTTCCTTGCCGTAAAGAATTCCGATTCCTGTGGGGCCATAAATTTTGTGAGCAGAGAAAGCATAAAAGTCGCAACCTAAGTCTTGTACGTCGATTTTGAAATGCGGGGCCGCTTGAGCGCCGTCGATCAGTACCAACGCACCGCAGTCTTTTGCCATCGAAATGATCGGCTTTACGGGGTTGATTGTTCCTAGAGCATTTGAAACATGGCTGACAGCTACTAATTTGACGCTGTCATCAAGCATCTGCTCATAAGCATCCATATCTAGCGTGCCGTTTTCATGGATAGGTATTACTCCAAGTGTTGCGCCCGTGCGTTGGCAGAGCATTTGCCAAGGAACAATGTTAGCATGGTGTTCAAGAGTAGAGATGATGATTTTGTCACCAGCTGATATTTTTCCGGAGAGGGCTAGGGTGTTTGATACTAAATTGATCGAATCTGTTGTGCCAGACGTGAATATGAGCTCGTGATTGTGTTTGCAGTTAAGGTGCTTTGCTATGGTCTCTCTGGCACCTTCATGAGCTTTGGTGGCAGCTCTGGCTAGCTTGTGAGCGGCGCGGTGAATGTTTGAGTTGATGTAAGAATAATAATGGTTGCTCGCTTCCATTACTTGCTTGGGCGTCTGGGAAGTGGCTGCGTTATCCAAATAGATTAGTGGTTTGCCATTAATCGTTTGATCGAGAATGGGAAAATCTGGGCGAATAGAATGTGGGTCAATGCCTGACATGGTAGAAATAGGAATTATTCGAATAAGTTAACACTGAGTTTCTGAATGCTTTCAGGTGTTAGCAGGAAGTAGCTGGTTTCATCTTCTTGTTCTGGGCTGATAAGTGAGCTGTCCACTTTCCCGAAATTAATATATCCACCGGGAGTTTGGGATACTCTTAAGGTTTTTGTCATAGGTGGTAAATCGTTTCCTTCATTATCATAGCGTTGCAAGGTGACTTTAATCGTAATATCAGGGTTTGCAAGTGACTGCATCGCTTGAGTGTGTAGTGGGCCGAGCCAGCGTTGGGTTGTAAGGGAATCGAGGTAGCCGAGGAATTTATCAGCCCTGTTTGGATTCAGTTTGGCCGATGCTGTTTTTCCATTTTGCGTAGCTGTCCAGACTCCCGTGAAGTGGTCATAACTAAGTTCTGCATTTAGCTGATTTTTTTTCTGAATAGTGATGTTTGTGACGTCTATCTGTGGCACGTGCCATACGTGTGCAGCTCGCCATTGCCATGAGTTTTGGGCGATCTTAGCGAATGTTTCTGGGCTGATTTGCCAAATATTAGGTTTGCCAACGATGTGAGCGTATAAGTTTTGCTCTTCATTATTGCGTCCAAATGCTATTCTCATGCTTTCATTTTCAAAACTGATAAAGGCGACCTGTAAAAATGGTTGGTCGAGACCGTATGGCGATAGCTCAGTGGCTGCATCGGTAACAAATTTTTGCACTTTGTCTCTCGTTACAGCAGTCATCAAGTCTATCACGGCATTTTGATTTGCATCCTTCCAGCCGGTTCTGCCTAATACGCGCCATGTGGTTTTTGGGGTGCGCTGAAGCATGATGGGTGACTTTGTTTCTGGTCGAATGATAACGGTTTTGAGCTGAGGGCCGTTAAGATGGGTCATTGTTTTGGATCTTAGGTCATTGACTCCTAATTGCAGTTGGTTGATCGAGGTTGTGTTAGCAATGGCTGCTTCTGCAGTGAGGGGTAATTCGAAGACTGTATTTGGGCGGTCGCTGACGGTAGCAAGCACGGTATTGTTATTGTTTTCGTCTGCTGGGTAGATTCGCAGAATGATCTCTTCCTCCTTGTCAGCAAAATGTATTGATAACTCGCGTGTCTGTGCTGTCGTGTCCTCACCGGTGGGCAGTGTCACGTTATCGCGGTCTTCAAGCTTTAGTGCTGTAAGTTGGGCTAGATCAGTGAAGAGCATTTTTAAGTTGGTAGCGTCAGCCCGAAGCTCCAAGGGCTTAGTGATTTGCCATGCTGATTTTAGGCTTTCACGTGAGAGGACAACCTCGCCTTGAGGGCTTTGAATACGCAATCTATCGAGATAATTTGGACTAAAATAAAATGGATGGTGATCTCTAAATCGTTCGAATTTATCTTTGAATAGATGATGAATGGCGTCCGCGGAATCTTGGCTGCATACGTAAACATGATGGATCTGGTCAGCATCTGGAATTTGTATGAAGATGGAGGGTGAAGTTTTCTTTTCCTTGCTATCTGCCGGTATATGCCATGCAGTTTGTCTGCCGATGACATATTGGCATATGTTAACACCATTGTGAGTCTGCATTGAGACTCTGACATGTCCTTCCTCTAGGCCGCATTCACTTAGAGCTACTTCATCGCTGGCAATGATTTGCTCAACCCTAAGTAATGCGGTAAAGTGCATTAATGCTTTCATGTAGAGTGGATCTGCTCGGTCTTGCCATGGTTTTGTCGCGATCCACTTATTGCCATCCACCTTAAATTGTACGGTGTCGCCATCGCTATTAGTTAGGGTGATTTTCCGGACAGCATCAAGGTCCTTAATGTCGAAAAGCGTTTCCCCGATTGGAGTATGAGATTTTCCAAAGAGTAAATGACGATACTCTTCACCAGTGAATACAACGGCTACTGCACACAGTAATGTCGTGATTCCTGCTAATAGTATGGTGAATGAGATACGCACAACTGAGATGTGGTAGACGGAGGCTGATCGATAATGAGGGAGACACTCATGCTCGGCGGGTATTCCAAACAATGAGAGCTATCAGTATAGCGATTGCGGGGATGAAAATTAGAACCAGTTTTGTGATGAATGCATTATGAGCGGCAAGTATGGTCATTTTATGTCGATATAGCTTTTTGGGCCCAATCCCGATCAGTTCTTCCCGACCGATGAGCCAATTAAAACTGGACTGAATAAAGTCTGCTTGTTCTGGGCGAGTCTTGCGACTGGCTAGAAAGTCCGTGTTACCTATGACAACCATTTTCGACACTAAGCTAGCGGTGTCGTCAGAAGTGGCCTGACCACGAAGAATGGCAGCGGATAGAAAGAGAGGTTCAGCGTAATCTTCCACCGGATTGTAGAGTGGTGGGTGATCATTGAATCGAGTCTCACCCCACCATCCAGATACAGCTTGGGCAAGACCAATAGGTTGAATGCGTTTGTTGAGGAGCCTGTCATCGTTCTCACGGACTTCTAGGCTACAACTGACTCCCTCAAATACGGTGGATTGGCCTTCTAGAGATCGGTTAATTTCAGCGCCACGTGAGAAAATGCACTGGGCATTAGATAGGGTCTGATCATTTTTCACTGTGATAATTCTGTCGTTACGCGCCGTAATGCCATAGCTACGTAGGAAAATTCGCAAGTTATCTAGTTGAGCGTTAGGGTTGAGTGTTATGAATAAGGCGGATTGTTGTCGATCCCAGTATTCTTTGAGGATGTTTAGCTCGCGCTCATTCAGGTCATATGCGGGTCCAATGAGTGCAAGTGCCTCGGCGTCATCGGGTATTTTTTCTATGTCTGCCAGCCGTATGGGGCTTAGCTCAATATTTTGCTGAAGAAGAATACGAGCTAGTATGATCCATGCGGGTTCACCATCATTCGCTTGCAAGTTCATTTTGTCGGCAGCCAGGTAAATTTTGCGTGTTGAGCCTTCAATGCAGCTAATGAGGTTTGATGTCATCATATCCTCATCCTGCCACGCAACAATGGTTTGGCTGTCATCCTGTAAATACAAATCAGAGATGCGGATAGAGCGTCTGTAATGGGAAGGTTTGTCTGTAGAAGTAACGCTTGCTTTTGTATTGGTTGATTCTTGTGCCTGATTTAAATTTTGGCTTTCACTTGCTTGGGTGTTATCACCAGAACCGGTAGTGTTGGTGAACCCGTCCATGATGATTATGTCCTCTGTGTATTGTATTCCATATATCGCCTCTAGTTCCAAGGTACGATCCGTTTGCCGGAGTGGGTCAATAAATTCGAGTTTGATCGCATTGCCGGCTAAGCGTTGGTATTCATCAAGAAGATGGTATACTCTGGAGTAATGAGGTGATGTGCGCCTCATGACAACGAATGTTTGCACGGGGGATGTACGGGTTTGTAATGCTCGGCTTTTTAGGAATTTTTGACTGAAGTCTGACAGGGTGAAGTTTCTTTTTTCTGTCAGATCATAGCGAATGTGTTTGGAGCAACTAATGTAATTGGCTGCAACCAGCGCAGCCACAAAAAGAGCAACTTGAATGATGACATTGACCGTTTGTCCAACACGTTTTACGGGGCGTGCGGGTGAGCTGGGTGCTGACATTTCTGACATGAATATGCTGGGTGAATATTAGGATTTCCAACGACGGAAATCTAAGGTCAAGTGCGTGAGAAACAGAAAAAAAGCAGCCATGCTGAGGTAATATACAACAGGGCGGCTATCAATCACACCGCGAGTAAACAGGCTCAAATGCTCTTGAATAGCAACGTAATGAAATACAGAGACTGCCTGAAATCCCTCCCCAGTGTAGTAGGGAACGAAACCTAAGAAAAATAGAATGACGATAATGCCAATGGTAATGATTCCAGCAACAATTTGACTAGAGCTCAGCGTGGACGCAAAACAGCCGATGGCTATGAGAAAACTACCTATGAGGAGAAGTATTGTATATGTGGATATGATATGCCCCATCTCTAACGGAGGCGGGTTGCCGGTTACGGCTGTGAATATTTTGAGGTGTAAGAGAATGGGGGACCACAGCAGAGCATAAAATACGAAGGCGGCCGTGTATTTAGAGAATACCACTTGAATACTTGTAACTGGAGCCGTCATCAAGGTTTCAAGAGTGCCGGTTTTTTGCTCCTCGGCAAAAAGTCGCATGGTGAGAAGTGGGAAAATAAACAAAAAATAAAACCAGAAATTTGGCGAGCTGAAGGCGATAAAAAGAAAGTTTTCACTCAGAGGCGCGTCTTTCATTTTCTCCATCGCCGTGGTCATAGAGAGGCCTTGCATTAGTGATACAAGTCCCAAGATTACCCACCCGAAGGGCGTCAGGAAAAAGTTTTTGAATTCCTTGCTGAAGAGTATGAGAAAAACACGCATATTTAGCGATTACTGGTTACATGGGAGATAAGCGAATTTGGCTTACGGTGAAAGGGAATAGTCGCGCTTAGTCCAGGTTTTCGGGGCCAAATGCGTGTGGTAAGAGCTTATTAAGCGTCGTCTCATGAAAAATGCTGCCACTTTCGTCTGCTAAGTGGACTCTCATCGAGGGATTAAACTCATGAAGGGCTTGTCGGCATGCTCCACAGGGGCTACCAGCTCCCGATAGCGAGATTGCAATCGATTGGATAGATTTGCGTCCTTCAGAAATAGCCTTATACAATGCGACCCTCTCAGCGCACATGCTCATGCCGTAAGATGCATTCTCCACATTGCAACCCGTGTAGACATTGCCGTTACTGTCCAATATAGCGGCGCCGACCTTAAATTTTGAATAAGGTGCGTAGGCTAACTCACGTGCTGATGCTGCCTGTTTTGCTAATTCTTCAGGGTTCATTATACTTCTAGATTTTCAGTATGAAGCAGCTTGGCGGCATCAAGGGCAATACGTATCATTTGCTCAAAGCTGGATTGTCGCTCTTCAGGACTTGTGGATTCTCCGGATCGAATGTGATCGGATACCGTGCAAATGGTCGCAGCTTTGGCCCCATACTCAGCTGCCACTCCGTATAGACCAGCGGCCTCCATTTCCACTCCGAGGATGTTCATTTTTTCCATGGTGTCAAACATGGTGGTGTTTGGACTATAAAACAGATCAGATGAAAATAGATTGCCATTTTTTACATCAAGTTTGAGTTTTTCAGCTGCTGCATTGAGTAATTTAATGATGTCATAATCAGCTATCGCAGCGTAATCATGGCCTTGGAAACGTTGCCGATTGACCACTGAGTCGGTGCTAGCGCCAACTCCAATGAGTATGTCGCGTATCTTGATGGACGTATTGATGGCGCCGCAGCTGCCAACACGAATAAGGTTTTTGACACCGTATTCTGTGATGAGCTCTTTGGCATAAATAGAGACGGAGGGTATGCCCATACCGCTACCCATTACAGATATCTGAATGCCCTCGTATTGGCCAGTGTAGCCGAGCATGTTACGGACGCTGTTGACCTCTTTGATATCGGTTAAGAAATTTTCAGCGATATGCTTCGCGCGGAGAGGGTCTCCGGGAAGCAAGCAAGTTTCAGCGAAATCGCCTAGATTAGCATCGATATGTGGAGTCATATCCGATTCATAGCTTTTAATTGACTAAAGATCCAGTGGTTTACCATGTTCAAAGGCAGATAAATGGAATGTTTGAGCAATAGTTTGAGCAATGTCAGCAAAGCTATCTCTGAAGCCATGGTCTAGCGGGGGCGCGTGATGCTGATAGAGGAGGATGGGCACGTGTTCGCGAGTATGATCGGTTCCGTGCCAGCTGGGGTCGTTACCGTGATCGGCAGTAAGAATAAGTAGGTCATCTGCATTCATTTTTTCATATAGCAGAGGCAGCTGCCGGTCGAATTCTTCAAGAGCTTTGCCGTAGCCTATAATGTCGCGTCGATGTCCGTAGAGGGCATCAAAATCGACAAAGTTCGTCATAATAATGCTTCGGGGGTCTGTAGACGAGCAAGGCTGATCCATCGCTGCGAGCGTCTCATGCCAGAGTGCAGGGTGTCCCGATGCTCTTATCTCATGACTCATGCCAGTATGGGCAAAGATATCGCCTATTTTACCTATTCCAATAACCCTGCCACCGTCGGAAACCAGTTTCTCAAGCACAGTAGGCTTGGGGGGGCAGATGGAATAGTCATGTCGGTTCCCAGTTCGTTTGAATGTATCTTTGCTGTCGCCTATAAAAGGGCGTGCAATGACTCGGCCAATATTGAGCGGCATGAGCAATTCTCGGCAGTCTTCACAGAGACGGTAGAGGTTTTTGAGTCCAAAGTGTTGCTCGTGGCAGGCAATTTGAAAGACACTATCTGCAGATGTGTAGAAGATAGGTTTGCCTGTTTTAATGTGTTCCTCGCCCAGTCTCGCGATAATTTCTGTGCCTGAGGCATGACAATTGCCCAAGAAGCCTGGTATTTGAGATTTATCGATAATGCTTTTGAGTAAGTCACTGGGAAAGGAGTTCTCTTTGTCAGGAAAATAGCCCCAATCCCAGAGCACCGGTACTCCTGTCATTTCCCAGTGGCCGCTGGGGGTGTCTTTGCCAGATGAGATTTCTTTAGCGCAAGCATAAGAACCATGGAGCTCCGGTGGAGGAGTAATGCCGCATGGGAATTTACCAGTGCTAATGTTGTATGCGTGAGCTAGCCCTAGCTTGTATAAGTTGGGCAACGTGAGACCCTTATTATGCGCAAACTCTTTTGCTATATGTCCTAGTGTATCTGATCCTGCATCACCAAATTGATCTGCGTCAGCAGAAGAACCAATCCCTAGGGAATCAAGTACTAAGATGATGATACGGTTGATATGCATGCTGGCATAGAGGTGAGAGGCGCTCAGCGGAGCACTTCGTAAATGACCGGGAGCTCAGCTCGAGGCATATCCTGAAAAGATATCGCATTTTTGATCCGCTGGGCGGCTTCTTGCCATCCTGCTTCACAATTCGCGTGGATGATAGCCAGTGGTTGATCAGATGATTCGCCCAAGGAGATCACTTTTTCTAAACCTACTGAGCTATCGATGGTGTCCTCAGCGTGAGTTCTTCCGCCACCGAGGCTGACTACAGATAGACCCAGCGCGCGCGTATCGATCTTACTAACATAGCCAGTCTGATCAGAGAATATGGGGCGAGCGATAGTAGCTTCAGGTAAATAATGTTTATAGTTGTCAATGAGATTGGATGGACCACCCAGCAAGCTCACCATCTTGCCGAAGATGTCAGCACCTTTGCCGCTATCTAAAGCTTTGTTGAGCATGGCTATGGCCTGATCATTGCTATCAGCGAGCTTGGAGAGAACGAGTAGCTCGGAACCTAAAGCAAAGACAACTTTTTTAAGTCGCGGGGCTTGTGTTTTACCAGTTAGGAATTGAATAGCTTCATTTATTTCTAGTGCATTGCCTGCATTGTATCCCAAGCACTGGTTCATATCAGTAAGTAATGAGCTTGTTTTGACTCCTGCTGCATTAGCTACTTGGGTAATACTTAAGGCAAGCTCACGCGCTTTATCGTAGTCGGGCATGAATGCTCCTGAGCCTGTTTTAACATCCATAACG
Organism: Akkermansiaceae bacterium; assembly: GCA_049631945.1. Classification (GTDB taxonomy): domain Bacteria; phylum Verrucomicrobiota; class Verrucomicrobiia; order Verrucomicrobiales; family Akkermansiaceae; genus Oceaniferula. The sequence continues at coordinate 13,654 of JBNABE010000011.1, read as the reverse complement.
AGGCACTCTAAGCCTGCGGCAAGCTTTTTGGATAGGATGGAAGCGGTGATGAGAGGGGTAGACTCTACGGTAGCGGTAATATCTCGCGTGGCATAGAAGCGTTTGTCCGCTGGGGCCAGCTTGCCTGTTTGACCAATAATCGCCAGCCCGCATTGGCTTACCGTTTTGCGGAATAAATTATTCCCCGGGGTAGACTGATATCCGGGAATCGAATCTAGCTTGTCTAGTGTGCCGCCGGTATGTCCCAGGCCACGACCGGAAATCATTGGCACATAACCACCGCATGCTGCAATGAGTGGTCCAAGGATGAGCGATACGCCATCACCGACGCCCCCGGTGGAGTGTTTATCGATGACTGGGCCAGCTAGATTGAGATCCTGCCAATTGATGACTTCACCCGTGTCTCGCATCGCTAGTGTCAGACTGGCTGCTTCGTCAGCACCCATTCCTTGGAAATAAATAGCCATGGCGAAAGCTGCAATTTGGCCTTCACTTATTGAGCCATTGACGATGCCATCGGCGAAGAACTTAATTTCCTCATTACTCAATGTGAGTCCATCGCGCTTGCGACGTATGATCTCTTGAGGAAGCATGACCTAGGAGAAGAATTTGCTGATCATTGGCCATGCAATTGATCCTAAGTAAATGCCAACAATACCCATTACGCCTGCAAAGGCATTGGGAGCAGGTAAAGGCAGTTTGAGGGCGGTAAACAAGATGCCTACAACGAGACCTGTGAGCAGTGATAGAACGACAACATTTATCATGCTCTTAGATATACAGCGAGCAAGGCATGAGGTCGAGTGCCAGGTCTTGTTTTTTACATTACTATCAGTAAAGGGGGCTGTCAGGTCTTGTGGCAGGTCTTAAGAAATTTCTTAGAGGGTAGGGTGCCAGTGGCTAATGTCCCAACAGGGTGAAGACTGGTTGGGGGTAAATTCCCAAAATAAGAATCGTTGCTGTAAGAATGATTAAGACAAACCTTGTGGTAGCAGGAACGGCGATTGGCGCGTTGTTTTCTGCTGTGTCCCAATACATAGCTTTCACAACTTTGAGATAGTAATAAAAACCAGCAGCGACACTTATAAATGCAATGCTGAGCAACCACCATGACGTGTTACTTTCTATTGCAGATTTGAAAATAAAGAATTTACCCCAAAACCCTGCGGTTAGTGGTATTCCTGCCAATGCAGCCATGGCGATGGTGACTGTAAAAGCAAGCACTGGATTTCGTTTAGCGAGTCCATTAAAGGCCGCTAGTTCATCACTGTCCTCTTCGCAACGTACCAGAGCTAATACGAAGAAGGCAGCAAAAGTCATTAATAGGTAGGTGCCAAGATAGAAAGATACAGAGGCATAATCCTGAGTAGCCACACCAATTAGTAAAAATCCGGCATGGGCAATAGAGGAGTATGCCAGTAATCGTTTGAAATTGGTTTGAGCAATGGCAGCTAGATTACCGTAGAGCAGTGTTGATCCCGCCATGATAAGCAAGACGGTGCTGATTGCATTGCTGGTAGCCTCCGCAGCTAAGAAAGGAGATACGAATGTCATCAATACTAGGAATCCAGCTGCCTTCGAGGCTACTGAGAGGAATGCTGTAATCGGTGTGGGTGCACCTTGATAGACATCAGGGATCCAAAGCTGCATGGGAGCGGCTCCAACCTTGAATCCAAGAGCTATGAGCATCAAGGCGATGCCGAACAACAAGTAGCTTTGGTTGTAATCGCCCTTATCTAGAATGGCTGCGTAGAGGGTAATATCTGTGGTTCCCATTGTTCCATATACCCAGGCAATACCATAGACTAGGAAGCCAGTGGATAAGGCTCCTAAGATAAGGTATTTAACGCCAGCTTCGAGTGAGCCCACGTTGCGACGCATGAAGGCAACCATCACATAGAAACTGATGGTTACTAGTTCTAGGGCTACAAAGATAGAAACGAGGTCCGTTGCAGAAGCCATCCACATCAGGCCAGCGCAGGCAAAAATAGGTAAGCAGTAGAATTCACCTGTAGCCGAATCGTCATCATCACCTGAGGTGAATTTGGTAAGTACCTTGCTAAAATCGACAGACATCAGAAGCACTAGGATTGTGCTAATTACTGCAATGATTTTGTAGAAGCGGGCAGTTTGATTATCGCTGTAGAAACGCTCCATCCATTCGGGAACGGGGCAGCACGATGGTGCGGGGCAAAATAGCATGGTGAGAATGACGGCTAACCCGGCAGCAGCGACGAGGCCGATTTGTGACTTGTTGCCTTTCGAGAAGGCCTCAAACATCAGCAGAAGTAAACCAAAGCCAACGGTAATAAATTCGATAAGATGCGCTTGCATAATGATATAAGCTAGAAATTCCTCTGATGATGATCAGTTGGAGAGGAACTGAAGAATAATTTTAGGATAGATGCCTACCACGAGTAATGTGATAGCTAAGATATAAGATGGTATTTTTTCGCAGTGATGAATGTCGGAGGCATTTTCTGTCGCCTTGACCAAGGGGCCTTGAAATGTGTTTCGATAGGCTCGCAGCATGTAAACAGCACTTATGACCACGCCCCAGAGTGCGATGATTGTCGTGATCTGAACCCATCCCATACTCTCGCCAGGTGTCCAATCAGCAAAGCCAGCAAAAAATACCATGACCTCACCCGCAAAGTTGGCTAGACCGGGGAGTCCGATGGATGCCATACCGGCCAATCCAAAGAGAAATGCCAAAGCGGGAGCTGTTTTAGCAAGTCCACCAAGTTGGGCGATTTCGAGAGTTCCTGTCCTTTGCTCTACGATTGAGGCGAGTGAGAATAGAAGGGCAATTGAAATGCCGTGTGCGAACATAAGCAATACTGCTGCCGGTTCAGCAATGCTATTATCTGGGTTGGCTGAGAGGGCTGCGATGGCCAAGAATATATAACCCATATGCATAACAGATGAGTTCCCCAGCATAAGGTCGACACGCTTTTGATTGATGGTGACAAGTCCGACCCAAATAATGTTACCCAGCAGGAGAACACATATCCACGGTAGCCAATGAAGCATACCTTGAGGGGCGACTTTCATGCCGATTACAAGTAGCCCATAAAGGCCAAATTTCTTCATCACACCGGCATGAAGCATGGCTACTGGTGTCGGGGCACTTGCGTATGCTGGAGCGGCCCAACTGTGCAGAGGAAATAAGGAAACGAGTGTTCCGAAACCAATAATAAGTAACAAAGCAACCGTATTTTGAGCTGTGGCAGGAATCTCTTTAAGGTCGCTGAAAGCAAAGCTTCCTGTATGTGCTGTGGCCACAAGTAGGCCAGCGAGCAAAATGATTGATCCAAAGGCCAGATAGATTGTTATTTTCCAGGCAGCCTCTTTACGGTCACCACGTCCTAGCATTCCGATCATCAAGAAAGTCGGGATTAAGGCCAGCTCGTGGAAGGCATAGAAAAAGAAGACATCAGTAGATAGGAAGGCTCCGATAGCTCCTGCAGCAATGAAGAGAGAGCTAGAATACCAGAGCTTTTCCCGTCCTTCGGGGCACTTGCCGCTATAAACTGCGGCAAGAGTTACGATGACGCTGAGAATGAGCATTACCGCACTAATGCCAGTAATGCCTAGTGAGAGGTTGATATTAGGGTCTGCCAACACCTGCAGGCTAAAGCCGTCAGAACAGGCAGGACATGAGAGAGCGTAGGTGGCTACTAAGATGTTAGCTAGCGAGGCAATGATCGCCGAAAGTCGAGCTGGTAGGCCACCGAGGATGCCTACGGCAGCCAAGAGTGGTATGAGAATGAGAGCGAGAAGCATGGTATGAGGGAATGAATCTTAATTATCCGGTGGGCCTTATCGTTATGATGCAAAGACGGCGAAGTAGATGACAAGTAGGGCGCCGACAGCCATGAGAAATGCATAGCCGCTGAGGCTTCCTGATTGGGCATATCTCCGAAAAACATTGCCTAGGCCTGCGGCTGAGCGCGACAAGCCACCTACGATGATGGTATTGATGATGAAGGCGTCAAAGAAATGAATGATAGCGGCAAGAGCATCCTGGAAGATCTTGATGATCCATGCATAAAGTTCATCAAAGTAAAATTTATTGCTGAAGAGGGGGATGCTGATCGGGTCCTTGATTTTACCTGAATAGATGACGAACGCTGCGACAGCGCCGATCACAAAGGCTGCAATAGAGGTCCAGAATACTGGGTCATCAAAGTGAGGCATCACATCGAAGTCAATAGACCAAGAGGCGGGCACAGGAAAGATACTCGCTATGTGAGGTGCCGCAAATGACATGATCGCTAAAATGACAAGTGGAACTGACATGATTGGTGACACTTCGGATGCTTCTTCAGAGCCATGCTCTCGGGCTTTACCTAAGAACGCTACGATGAATAAGCGAAACATGTAGAAGGTCGTTAGCAGGGCAACGAATGCGGCAACCCAGAATAATGGTTGATGGTGGGCTACGTGGAGTATGCCCTCTTTGGAATAGAAGCCAGCAGTGAATGGAACAGCGGTAAGTGCCATCGTGCCAATTAGAAAGGTGGTGGCGGTAATCGGCATTTTTTTGAGCAGGCCACCCATTTTCCATATGTCTTGCTCGTGATGGCAGGCATAGATTACAGCGCCTGAACCAAGAAATAAGAGAGCCTTGAACCACGCATGAGTAAATAAGTGAAACATGCCAGCTTCTGGAGCAACTAAGCCGACAGCCATGACCATATATCCAAGTTGGGAGAGGGTGGAGTATGCGAGGATTTTCTTGATGTCATTTTGTTGTGTGGCCATCAAGGCTGCGACTAGCGAGGTGATACCCCCGATCCAGGCGATCGTTTCAGATGACCAACTTGGGAGAACCTCTGTCCCGACGGAGACATAGAACCGTGCCATCATGTAGACACCTGCAGCGACCATCGTTGCCGCGTGTATCAGTGCAGAGACTGGAGTTGGGCCCTCCATGGCGTCAGGCAACCAAACGTGGAGCGGCAGTTGAGCAGATTTGCCGATAGCACCACAGAAAATGAGTAAGACAACCATGCCAGTAAGACATGTGCATAGAGGAGAAAAATGGCTGCCGTCCATATCAGCAAAAACCACAGTGCCCATAATTCCCCATAACATGAGAATGCCGATCATGAATCCGAAATCGCCGATACGGTTGGTGAGAAAGGCCTTTTTGGCAGCATCTGCAGCGGAATCTTTGTGATACCAGTGGCCAATGAGTAAGTAGGAGGATAGGCCGACAAGCTCCCAAAAGATGAACATCATGATGAAGTTTGATGCCAGCACGATACCTGTCATGGAGAACATGAAGAGGGAGAGGCAGCCGAAGTAGCGGGCCTTGGCGTCATCGTCCTTCATATAATCCAGTGAGAATACGTGGACCAACACACCAATGCCTGTCACTACGATCATCATGCCTTTGGATAGCTGATCAAGCTCTAGTCCAATTTCAAGATTGAGACCCGAGATATTAATCCAGTCGAGTGCCGCCACTGACGCATCACTGCTAAGAATCGAGTAAGAAACGATGAACGTTGCAATCACGGATAGCGTAGATAATAGCGCAGCAGCTGTTGCGCTACGCTTCAGTCCCAGCTGAATAATAACAGCACTAATAATGGGGAGAATGAGAAGTAACCAGGGATTCATTTGTTGAAATCTTGATGGGCTAGAGGAACTTGTGGCAGCAGATGGTTTAGTATTACCCCTTTAAAGAGGTCAGCTCGTCAGTGTGAATTGTTTGTCTGGCTCGGTAAAGGGAGACAATGATGGCTAAGCCAACAGCGACTTCGGCAGCAGCAACAGTAATGATGAAAAATACTAGCATCTGGCCGTCGTAGTCAGGGAGTCCGTTGCTGGTCACATTGAAGCGAGAAAAGGCAACGAGTGTCAGTGATGCTGCGGCAAGCATCATCTCCAAGCACATGAAGATCACTATGATGTTACGCCTGATGATGACGCCACCTAAACCTACAGCAAATAGTAGGCCTGAGATGATGAGGTATTCGGTAAGAGATGGAGTGGGCATGATAGCTACAGTTCGAGGTTTTTAGTTTAGCCTTGGTCTGGCGCGTTACCGTTTTTGTCGCTTTTGTTTTGTGCGACAGATTTTTTTGACAACGCAACACAACCGACTGTTGCAACCAGTAAAAGAACGGCGATGACTTGAAGTGGAAAGTTGTACTCGGTGAAAAGCTTACGACCAATCAGGTGAATGTCGGGTAGGTTGCCAGTGGATAGTTTTTTGTGAATGACGCTATCATGCTCGAAGTCCTCGGCAGCAATCGTAAGTGACAACGCGGGAGCAGAGGATGATTTCTCATCAGTAACGAGAACACCTGCTAGCTGAATGAGTAAAACGACAGGAATTAAAATGCCTGCTGTGAGTGCAATACCTTTGCGTGGGTGAGCCTCCTCATCTTTAACGTCGAGTAGCATGATGATGAAAATAAAGAGCACCATGATAGCTCCGGCGTAGACAAGGATTTGAAGAATCCCGACAAAGTAAGCATTTAGACCGATAAAGATGCCAGCCAGCCCGAGGAAGCTTAGCACCATTGAAAGCGCTGATGACACAGGGTTGCGCATGAAGACAACCATGAGCCCGCCAATGAGCATCATGGCAGCAAAAATGTAGAAGATAGGTAATGGCATTTGTTTGTGTGCTGAAAATTATTTGATTTCGTTCCACTTATTGACCAGACCGGTGCGGATTCCGCCAATTTCGTAGAGACGCTTTTTGTCATTCACCATTTCAGATCGTGATAGGCCAGTCATTGCGTAGTCTTGGCGGAGGTAAATAGCTTGTTCAGGGCAGACTTCCTCACACATTCCACAGTAGATGCAGCGGGTCATATCTATGTCAAACTCTGCAGGTCGTTTTTCCACTTTTGCCCAAGGATCATCAGATTCGATCTCTGTGGGGATGATGGCAATCGCTTTGGGTGGGCATATAAACTCACATAGTTGGCAGGAGACACAACGCTCGCGGCCTTTCTCGTCAGTTACCAATGCAGGAACACCTCGATAATAATCGGGAAGCTGATCATCCCATTTTGTCTCGGGATACTGCATAGTGATTCCCAACCCTGAGGAATTGAAGTTTTTCTGAGCACCTGGTGTTTTACCCAGCACCGCTCTCAGTGCGTGACCAAAAGTGATGCTGAGACCCTTGATGACTGCCGGCAAATAAAGCTTCTCGGCAAGGGTTAGCTGAGGACGTTTGATTTTAATAGTGGCCATGTTCTGTGGTCGTAAGAATTGTGCGTGAGGTTTAGTTCAACAGCATGATGATGCCTGCGGTGATGAAGATATTAACCAAGGCGAGCTCGAAGAAGACGACCCACCCAAGCTTCATAAGCTGATCATAGCGAAAACGGGGCACTGTCCAGCGAACCCAAATGAAGAAAATGACAAAGGCTATCACTTTGGTGAGGAAGATCAGGATGTGTAGAAGTCCTCCAAACGCCATGTTTGAGATTGCGGTGTCTAGCCCGAATCCAAGTGACCAGCCACCAAAGAATAGAGTAACGATGACTGCTGAGCCGACAATCATTGCCGCATATTCTCCTAAGAAGAAAAGCGCGAACTTCATTGATGAATACTCTGTGTGGTAGCCGCCTACGAGTTCGGTTTCGCACTCGGGTAGGTCGAATGGCATGCGATTAGTTTCAGCGAAAATAGAAGTTGTGAACACGACGAAGGAGATTCCCAATGGGATCATAAGTAGCCACTGTTCTTTGCAATTTTTCCAGTAGCCCGCATCGAAGACACTGCCGTGTTCGTTCCAGAGTGGAAGTAAGGTCCAGCCATTCTGTGCTTGGGATTGAACAATGTCGGACAGGTTGAGTTGGCCAAAGACCATTAAAATAGGAATGAGTGAGAGGCCCAGTGAGATCTCGTAGGAAATCATCTGTGCACACGATCTTACGCCTCCTAAAAAAGAATATTTATTGTTGGATGCCCAGCCAGCGAAAGTGATGCCGTAGACACTGAGTGATGCGATGGCAAAAACAAAGAGAGGGCCGGCGTCGATATCGGCGATGACTAGTTTGACCGGGTGGTCGAACACAGTGATACTGCTGCCGAAGGGTATTATGCATATGCATAGAAATGCTGGCGCTGCGGTCAGAGCTGGTGCAATCCAGAAGAAGAATTTGCGCACATGTGCTGGAACGAAGTCTTCTTTAAGAAAGGCTTTTAAGCCGTCTGCAAGCGGTTGAAGTAGTCCCGAAAAGGGGATATCTTTCTTTGCTCCAAACAGCGTAAGAGGGATGCCTACGCGGTTGGGGCCGACTCGGTCCTGAATAATTGATGAAACCCGACGCTCGGCATAGGTTGAATATGCGATGATTGGTAGGGTGCAGACAAAGGTGAAGACGATGATCTTAACCGCTGTCGTGAGGATGAGGAAGAGAATTTCAGGATCCATTGTATCGAGTGATCAGTTGATTGGTTACCCTACGATTTCGCCGTTTGCTATACGTTGGTTTTCGCGATCAAGAAGAGGGATAATAACATTAGTCTCAATGAGGGGCTCGCCGAGTTCGCTAATGTTGGATAGGGTTTTACCTTTGAGCTGAGGAATAGTGTTGGAGATAATGCTTGATAGTTGATCTATGCTCATGGGGGCTTGATCTGGTGATTCTCCACTGATGGATAAAATAATGTCGCTTATAATTTCCCAGTCGTCACGTGCATCAGCTGGGGGAGTGCAGGCTGCATTTAACTTTTGGAGGCGTCCAGTTACATTGATCATGCTGCCTCGTTTTTCTGCTGAACTGGCCCCGGGGAAAACGATGTCGCTTGCTTGTGCTGTTGCATTCGTTGTGTGGAAAATGGAAATCAACAGCTCAAGAGCATCGAGGTCTTCGCTCGCAAAGCCAGCATCAAGGAGGTTTTCTGAGGCAACAACCACGGCCTTGATATTACCATTGCTGATGCCACTTTTGATGGAATCGATTCTTTGACTTGGGTCATCGAGATCAAGAATGAGTCCGGCTCCGGTAGTGTTGGGATTGCGGTCTTCTGAAATGAGCATCTTATCCGACTCCTGAGAGCGTGCAATAATACTGACTGATTCTGTCTCTAGTTCAGCAGCTAATGTGCGCATCATGAAGAGCTCTTCGTTGGTTTGTTGACCAGAAGCGATGATGGCAATCTCATTGCTCTCAAATTGTTTGAGGGCATCACCTGCAGCGGCGAGGGCATTTTGCCAGCATGTTTCCTCGTGAACACCATCAGCTTTAATCAGTGGAGATGTCAGGCGGTCATTATGACTTGGGCAGGTGTAGCTGAGGCGGTGACTGTCCGGCATCCAGCAGGAATTGACTTCGTCGTTTTGGCGTGGAGTGACACGGAAGATTTTGTTGCCTCTCGTCCAAATATTAATGTTGGTGCCGGTTCCGCAATTGGTGTCAATGCTCGGTGTTTCCTTTAAGAACCATGTTCGCATTTGGAATCGGAAGTCGTTCGATGTGAGTGCTCCGACAGGGCAGAGGTCGACCGTGTTGAGTCCATAGTTGTTATTGAGTTCTCTGCCTGGATAAACACCTACGGTGGTGTGGGTGCCTCTTTCTGAGAAGCCTAGGACGGGTTCCTCTGCCACTTCATCCATGAAGCGAATGCAGCGTGAGCACATGATGCAGCGCTCGTCATCGAGGCGAACACGTGGTCCTATTTTCACGTTCTTCGGCTTCTTGACTTTGTCTTCTTTAAAACGTGAGCTGCCTTTGCCGTGCTCTACAGAAAACTCTTGAAGGCTGCATTCGCCGGCTTGGTCACATATGGGGCAATCTAAGGGGTGATTAATAAGAAGAAATTCCATTACCCCCTCACGGCATTTTTCAACTAGCTCGCCTTGAGTGCGGATGCCCATGTTTTCGCTAACAGTGTTTGCGCATGCAATAACAGGGCGAGGCATCCAGCTGATTTCCTGAAAGCCGTTTTCGTCGTAGGATGGATCTTCACCAGGGTTGGGACGAGGCGGCATGCCCATTTGAACGAGGCACATCCGGCAGTTGCCTGGTGAGGAAAGTTTGGGGTGATAGCAGTAGTGGGGGACTTCTTTTTCTGCTTGCTTACAGGCTTCGATCATTCGTGTGCCCTGTGGCACCTGAATCCAATGCCCGTCAACCTGGATGTTCACCATGCCTTTTTCAGCTGCGGTATCTTTTGGGAGCTTGGTTGTAGTAGAATCGCTCATTTTGATAATGTGCTGGTTAGTCTCGTGTAACTTGACTTAGTGGTTGATGAATGCGAGTTGGCGTTTTGCTTCGTCAGAAAGATATTCGTTTTGCTCAGAGGTTTCGGCTTCAAGCTCATCGCGGAATTTGGAAATGATGGCTTCAACAGGCCACGATGCAGCTTCACCAAAAGCACAGACGGTGCGACCATCAATTTGGTATGCAACATCTTCAAGCGTTTGCACGTCTTCTGGAGTGGCCTGCCCATTGGCAATGCGATCTGAAATCTTACGCATCCACATAGAGCCCTCACGGCAAGGTGTGCATTGGCCACAAGATTCATGCGCGTAGAAGTGGTTTATGTTGTTGAGAACCCACGATATTTTACGTGAATCATCCATGACGATGACACCACCAGACCCCGCCATTGAACCGCATGCGGCAATAGTGTCGAAGTCCATCGGTATATCGTAGAAGGAAAGATTTCGTTGAGAGCCGTCTGGGTTTTTGATCTCGTATGTTTCCTCACAGCGCATTATTTTGGCTGACGAGCCACCGGGTATAACGGCCTTGAAGCTGCGCCCTTCTTTGGGGCCACCACATACGTCATTTAGGAGCTCGCCCATGGTTATTTTGCCCACTTCTACCTCGTAGTAGCCTGGTTTTTTAACATCCCCAGATACGCACAGGATGCGAGTGCCTGTGTTGCGAGGTGTTCCTAGTTTGGCGTATTCCTCACCACCCATGCCGATGATGTGTTTAACATGGCATAGTGACTCAACGTTGTTGACGATGGTGGGGGACATGTAGAGGCCAAGTGCCGCTGGGAAATAGGGTGGCTTGATTCGGGGGTAAGGTCGCTTGCCTTCGAGAGATTCGATAAGTCCAGTTTCTTCACCACAAATATAGGCCCCTGCACCACGATGAAGATAAATTTCTAGGTTGAAACCTGAGCCTAAAACATCATCGCCGATAAAGTTTTTCGCGCGAGCTTCCTCGATCGCTTTCTCAAGAATTTCTGAAGCTTCCGGAAATTCTTCCCGAATGTAGATGTAAGCTGTGTTGGCGCCAACCGCAAAACATGAGATGATCATGCCCTCGAGGAGCTGATGGGGATCTTGGTGAACGATGTAGCGATCTTTGAATGTGCCGGGCTCAGACTCGTCACAGTTACAAATCAAGTAAACAGGCTTGGTGTTTTTTGGGGGGATAAATCCCCATTTCACACCGGTAGGGAATCCAGCTCCTCCACGCCCCCTGAGGCCGGAAGTTTTGACTTCGTTGGTAATGGCTTGGGGCTCCATCTTGAAGGCTTTTTTGAGCTGCTCATAACCACCATCTTTGATATAGCAGTCAATGGAGTTATCCCAACCTTCGCGGTCGATATTTTTGAAAATCAAGCGGTGTTCACGCGGGTCTGGTTCTTTGCCAGCTAGGTAAGTGATGTTGCTCATGATTGGGTGGTCTGGATAAGCGGTTATGATTGAGGAGCAGTGCTATATTTGTCGAGTAAGGCCTGAGCATCATCAGGATTTACGGCTTCGTGGAAATCGTCATTAACCATACAAACTGGTCCAGTGCCGCACGAGGCAAGGCACTCAGCAAACTCTACCGACCATTGCCCACAGGGAGAAACAGCAATTGGGTTGTGGTGAGAGTCGCTCTTGGAGCGATCTATGCCAGTGAGTTCACATAGGCGCTCCATGAGTTCTGCTGAGCCAGTCATGGCACATGAAAGCGTGCGGCAAATGCGCATGTGATACTTGCCTGGGGCATGTTCACGCAGTCCAGGGTAGAACGAGACAACTTCATGGACTTGCATTGGCTCTAGCTCAAGCTTGGAGGCAACCCATTCGGTTGCTTCGACGTTAATGAAACCAAAGTTGTGTTGGATGATGTGCAACAATGGTAATACTGCGGAGCGTTTTTTCTCGTCCGGATATTGTTTGATGCGTTTGTCGGCCTCGGCGTCAATCTCGGGAGTGACAAGAAAAGGTGGAAATGTGTTGTTGTCCATTTTGTAACTGGAATAACAGAGGTTTGTGATGCTGCTGGGCGGTATTAATTCGTGATTGCTATCTGTCGCATTCACCCATGACGAAGTCGAGTGAACCAAGAATAGCGGGTACGTCCGAGATCATGTGTCCGGGAATGAGATGGGATAAAATAGACAGGTTCACAAAAGACGGAGATCTGATTTTCATGCGATGCGGCACGCCACCGCCTTTGGAGTTGATGTAAAATCCTAGCTCGCCTTTGGGGTTTTCAGCGCCGAAGTATACTTCACCTGCAGGAGCCTCAATACCTTGGGTTGCTACGATGAAGTGGTGAATTAACTCTTCCATGCTAGTCAGTACTTTTTCTTTGGCAGGAAGCATGTTTTTAGAATCTGCTATATTCACAGGGCCTTCGGGCAAATCGGTGATGATTTGGCGTATGATGCGTATGGATTGGCGCATTTCTTCCATCCTACATAAGTAGCGATCGTAGGAATCACCGTTTTCACCTACGGGGATGTCAAAATCATAATTTTCGTAACCGAGGTATGGATTGTCTTTGCGCAGGTCACGCGTGACTCCTGACCCTCGTAAACAAGGGCCGGTCATGCCCCAAGTTATGGCGTCTTCAGCAGAAATGGTGCCGATGTCGATCATGCGCTTGAGGTAAATCTTATTGCGGTCGAGTAACTTTGAAATTTCGTCAATCGACTGAGAGCACTCGTCGAGAAATGTTTCAAGATTACCGATAAAGCCGTCGGGTAAGTCACGGATTTGGCCACCCACCCGAGTGTAGGAGGTTGTGAAACGAGCACCCGTTAATTGTTCACAGAGGTTGTAGGTTTTTTCTCTTTCAGTGAAGGTGTAGAGAAAAACAGTCATGGCACCAACATCCATGGCACAAACGCCAACTCCAAGCATGTGGGAGGCGATGCGCGCAAGCTCACAGCAAATGACACGGATAGCCTGGCCACGTGGGGGTAACTCCCAGCCCATAAGCTTTTCAACAGCACATGCGTATGCCACATTGTTTGCTAATGGTGCAAGATAGTCGAGCCTGTCCGTGTATGGGACAAACTGATTGTAATGCATGTTTTCCGCGATTTTTTCGTCTCCACGATGGAGGTAACCTACGTCGGGGTCGCATTTGGTTACTATTTCCCCATCTAACTCAAGCACGAGGCGAAGCACGCCATGGGTAGCTGGGTGTGAGGGGCCCATGTTGAGCACCATTTTTTCACCGAGTAAATCGTCGGTTTCTGCCTGATAATCAGAGTCGAGCCCGGCCTGTGTTTTGGCCGCGGTGTCGGGTGCTTGGTATGAAGTCGAATTCATGAGAATTTGCCAAGGAGAATGAGGGCCAGAATCGGCCAATAAGCAAGCACTTTGTGAAATATTTCACAAGCTAGTTACTTAATAGTACTAAACTCGAATTTATATGGAGGCATTTTGAGAAAAATTTTTGGCCACAGAGGTTTACCTCGTATTTAC
>JBNABE010000010.1:0-26990 GCA_049631945.1 Akkermansiaceae bacterium | reverse complement strand
TGATCCTCGCATCACTAAATTCGCCCGGGGTCAGTTTGGGCAAGGGCTCTGCATTGTATTCAAAAAAGGCGTCACGCACTTCATTGATGACTGCCTCATACTGGCGGATGTTTTCTTCGCGCGCAGTCAGGTTTTTTTGATTGGGGTATGGCTTGGCATTTACCAGAGTATTATATTGGGTTTTCAGTTGTCCATATTTTGCCATGTTTTTTGCAAAATCATCGCCCTCAGAATAACCATGATAGAAAATTGCCCCCGCGAACACCATTGTGATACCTAAGAGTGCGCTGACAAATTTATTTTCCTGAATCCATTCCATGATTTAAAATTGGGGTGTCTTTCTTTCGCGATGATTGTCGTTTAACTTCATTAGCATTGTAATCTCTCGCGCGATATTAATTAGTTACCAGTCGGGTAACTGTATTCCATCGATATCGGTTTTTTGAGCGGTAAAATGATCTCAAAGCGGGCAGCATACGCATCACCAAGATCAGTTGGTTTCTCTATAATTGTTTGTTGCGTAGGCATTACGTCAAAATACTTAGAACCATTTCTGAGGCGATCAATAAGGACATCCACTTCTTTGTGGCCGTCTTTCTCGCGCCAGAAACCCTTTAATCTAATTGCAGTAATCTTGGGAGATCTCGCTGCTGCATTAGCTCTTGAGCGCTGAGGCTTCTGAGCACCCGACAGTGCCTCCATATTGATTTGCGCCATTGATGATTGCCCCGATTCAGTGGAAGCATAATCACTATTTATAACAGATTGCAAAAGACTTGATATATCCTCAACTGATGACTCGGGACTAACCTCACTTCGATCGAAACCTACAACTGGGTCAAAATCAACCACCCATACCTTATCGCTCTTGAAATGCAGTGCCAAATCATCGAGCAGATCAATCCATTGAATGCGGGCAGTTTGCTCTCCTGCTAGTTGCTGTGCGACGACATCTAGCGAAGCCTCTTTCTTTGCCAGTTTGTCGAGGGGTCTTGCATACAGCTCCCTCTTTGAAACTTCATCAGTGACATTCTGGAGACCTTGTTCCGATAGACCTTTCCTTCCCATGTTGGTCCATGACCATAAAGCCCACCCCGCAATGAGCAACATTGATGCGGTCACGAGCCATGGCTTCCTGCGCTTGGTTTCGCGCTCGTGAAATACCTGATCTGGCACAAGATCAATGGTTAATGGCGTTTTACCCTCTGCACGCAAGGCCAAGCCTACCAACTCACCCAGCATATGAGCCTCAGTGTTGAGTTGTTCAATATTAACCTCAGCACCTACTGAAATTTCTTTGAGAGGATTAAATCTCTCGACGGGCAGCTTGAGCTTTTCCTCAAAGAACTTATCGATATACGGCAAATTCGCTCCTCCTCCCGATAAAAAAACTTTCTGGGGAGCACGACCTCCGTGTTGACTGCGGAAATAATTAGTGGTCCTGGCAATTTCAGCGGGCAGCTTACTCAAAGCATTGCGTATGACCATAGCAAGTGCAGCAGCATCCTCACCGAGCTCTGAGGTATGAGCTGTATTCAAAGCTACAAGGCCATTATTGCACTTCTGAGCTTCAGCCTCCGAGAAGTTAATTCCGTATTCCTTAGCAATAGCTGACGTGATTGACGCACCGCCGACAGCAACGCTACGGGTAAACATTCTTTTTCCTTCGAGATAAATTAGGTTGCATGTTTTAGCACCGATATCAATGAGCAAGGTCGTTCCCTCAAGCTCAGGAAAATTGTGAAGCAAGGCGTTGTAGAGCGACATGGGCGATGCGTCGACATCGATGGTCTTGAGACCGGTATCCGCCACGATATCATTCAAATCATTCAACGATTCACCTTTTATGGCAACCAGTGCAACCTCCTTCTCAGACGAGTTACTGTCGAGTAATTGCCAGTCCCAAATAACCTCCTCTATGGGAAAAGGCACGTGCTGCTGTGCCTCAAAAGCAACTAACTGCTCAATATTGTCATCTTCAATGGGGGGCAGCTTGATGAAACGAGTAAAAACAGACTGCCCCGATATGGAGTAGCGCAACTTGGTGTTTTTACTAATGCCTAAGCGGTCGATAAGCTCAGATATGGCAACTCTGATCTGCGGCAGACGTGCCATTTCAGCCGCTGGATCTGCCAAGATGGATGTCGAATCATATTTCAAGAGGGTCAGCCTGCCTGACTTTGACACCTCAAAGACACCCATCGCAATACGCTGCGATCCAATATTGAGAGTTACAATTGTGTTAGCAGATGCCATAACTGGTTAGACTGTAAAATATAGGGTGAAAAAGAGGTGGTCATGCGAGGATTCAGATGTCTGCAATGTTTCAACTGAAGCCATTTTAATCGAGCTCTTCAATTTCTGCATAGCGATCCCACCAAAAAAACTTAAACGGCGTTTCGTTCTTATTAAGCAGCGGTATTTTCCTGTAGGGAGTGAGTGTATCCCACCACTTGCCTTTCGACTTTGCCATCGTAGTGAAGAAACCAGAACCTTTTACTGGCTGGACACCATTGACCGTAATCTCTCCTCCAACCTCTTCTAAGATTGTTTTAGCGGCGTTGTCACGACCACTGATTCGTTTCACCGCCGTGGGTGATAGGTAAACTGACACGTAGACCTCTTCATCAATGGGCACATTGACATAGTCGACCTCTTTCTCAATAAGGCGCACCTTGGTAGAATTGTTCTCAGTCACCTTCACTGCAAGATACCATTTCACTTTAACTTTATCTGCAAAATCCTCATCGCGATTCGACGAGGTAATTTTAAGCTTAACTTCAACTTCTAACCATTCCTTAGGGGTGAACCTCTTGGCGGTAGTACCACCACCAATGGTGGGTGAAAGGAGATCGTCGAATTCAGGCTTGTCGATATCTAGCTTGTATTGCTGCGCCATGGCTGGCAGCGACATTGCCAAAAGTGCAAAGAGCAGAACTGCTAGAGAATTAAGCTGAAGTTTTGAATTCATGGTTATGATTATCTAAGTCATTATCTATTGGTGACACCATATTACCAGCAGAAATGCGAAAAGATTATACTTTTTGTAATGTTACTTATTACCAGCGCCACCATGCACTTGGCGGTCGTCGTGACATTCAGTTCCTAAACATCACGCTTGTGCAATTCTCGTCAGTGTGATTTGTGTAGCAGCGACATGGCAAAGCCTCAAAAAACAGCGATTCAACCGACACGGGCCGAAGATTTCCCAGAGTGGTATCAGCAAGTTGTCAAAGCCGCAGACTTAGCTGAAAATTCAGAAACCCGAGGCTGCATGGTGATTAAACCATGGGGATACGGTATTTGGGAACTCATCCAACAGCAACTCGACGCCCGCTTTAAGGAAACAGGCCATCAAAACGCATATTTCCCACTACTCATTCCGCTTTCCTATCTTGAAAAAGAAGCCGAACACGCTGAGGGATTCGCTACTGAATGTGCTGTCGTTACGCATCATCGGCTCGAGGCCCAAAAAGATGAGCACGGCAAGACGAAGATGATTCCCTCGGGTAAACTTACTGAGCCATATGTCATTCGTCCTACTTCAGAAACCATCATAGGCGCAGCATTCTCTCGATGGATTGAATCCTACAGAGACCTGCCGCTTCTCATTAATCAATGGGCCAATGTTATGCGGTGGGAGATGCGCCCCCGCCTTTTCCTTCGAACTGCCGAGTTTCTCTGGCAAGAAGGTCACACGGCACACGAGACGAAAGAGGAGGCGATCGATGAAACACGAACCATTCACCGCCTTTATGAGGAATTCCTGCGTGACCATCTCGCCATACCAGTAATCCCGGGGGAAAAGACAGAGGCCGAGCGGTTTCCCGGCGCTGACATGACACTCACCGTGGAAGCCATGGTACAAGACAAAAAAGCGATACAAGCTGGCACATCACATTACTTGGGTACTAATTTTTCCAAAGCTCAGAATATCACATTTGCTGGGCGGGATGGCAATCAGCAGCATGCCCATACCACTTCATGGGGTGTTTCCACACGTCTCATCGGCACTCTCATCATGTCCCATTCTGATGATGATGGTTTGGTGCTGCCTCCGAGGGTAGCCCCATCACAGATCGTAATTGTGCCAGTGACCCCGAAAGAGGACACCCGAGATGCTATCGTTGATGCCTGCAATGCCCTGGCAGAAATACTGCGCCGTGATTGCAGCTACGCTGGTAACCCCCTGCGAATTCACGTTGATGCACGTGACTTAGGCGGAGGAGTTAAAAAATGGGAGTGGGTCAAAAAAGGCGCACCTATTAGAATCGAAATTGGTCCACGCGATCTCGAATCAGGCAAAGTATGCCTACAACGACGTGATCGTGGCCCGATGGAGAAGGAATTTATCCCTAAAGAAGAATTCATTCGGAATGCCGCAGACACCCTGCAGGACATACATAATGTACTCCTCGAACGTGCTACTGAACTGCGTGATCAGAATATTACCGAATGCTCGAACATCGATAGTTTTGACAAACACTGGTCCGAGGATGCCCCTGGCTGGTTGATGACCCCATGGAATGGCACGCGCCAACAAGAGGAAGAACTCTCTAAGAAACACAAAATATCAATTCGCTGCCTACCACTGGATTTACAAGAAAGTGATCCAGAGCCCTGTTTCCTTACCAACGAGTCTACCCGCAAGCGCGCGCTCTGGGGACGCAGTTACTGATCATTTTTAGCTTTGGCATTTTGCATTTAATACATACCATCTCCATCAAATGGGTATCTTCAACAAACCAAAACTCAGGGGAGCAGGCAACAAGCGTGAGAATATGCCCGATGATCTGTGGGCCAAGTGTGCTGATTGTGGTGAGCTAATTCACTCACTCGACCTGAAGCAAAACCTCAACGTCTGCACCAAATGCGGGCATCATTTTCTCATTGGCTCACGTGAGCGCATTCAACTTCTCGCAGATCCTGACAGCTTCGAAGAAACCAATGCTGATCTATTTTCTGAAAACCCGTTGGGATTTAACAACTACGAGGACAAGATCGCCATGCTGCGTGACAAGACAAACCTCAATGATGCTGTGGTCACTGGATCACTTACCATTGAAGATAAGCCTGCCATGATCGCAGTCATGGACTTTAAATTTTTTGCAGGGTCAATGGGATCAGTTGTGGGAGAAAAAATCACCCGGGCCATTGAGCAGGCCATCGATGAGAAGAAAGCCGTGATCATTGTCTCTGCCTCGTCAGGTGCTCGCATGCAAGAGGGTATGCTATCGTTGATGCAAATGGCAAAAACATGTGCTGCTCTAGCCCGACTTTCAGAAGCTGGCCTCCCCTACATATCAGTGATGACTCACCCCACGACCGGAGGGGTTACTGCATCATTTGCTACTATCGGTGACATCAATCTTGCCGAGCCCCAATGCATGATCGGATTTGCTGGGCCACGTGTTGTCAAAGAAACAACACACCAAGATTTACCCCCAGGCTTTCAGACTGCGGAATTCATGTTAGAACACGGCTTGATCGATTCCATAGTAAAGCGCAGTAAATTACGTAGCAAGCTTGGCCAGCTACTTGGATACATGCTTCCCTGAATTGAGCGAACCTTCATCGGGCCCTCAAAAATCGACAACCACTGGATGAATCATCATCCTGTGAAGATGAATTACCAAGAAGCAATAGACTGGCTCTACAGCACGCAGCAATTTGGGATCAAGCTTGGCTTAGAGCAGCCAAAAAAATTACTCCGAGAGCTTGATGCTTATCCGTCATCGGGAGTCAAGGTCATCCACGTAGCTGGAACCAACGGCAAAGGATCGACCTGCGCTATGATCGACGCGATAGCCCGATCAAGCGGGCTCAGATGTGGCCTCTTTACATCACCTCATCTCATCGATTTTCGCGAACGCGTGCGAGTGAATGGCTATGAAATTAGCGAAGCTCAGACTGCACGCTATCTCAGTGAGATCAGACAGCGAGTCGCTGACTGGGAGCACCACCCTACATTTTTCGAGCTTACGCTAGTATTAGGCATGATGCACTTTAAACATCAAAGCTGCGATCTCATCACCCTCGAAACAGGCATGGGCGGAAGGCTTGATGCCAGCACTGCGGTGCCCGCTGACATTGCAGTCATTACACCCGTGGCGATGGATCATAGCCAATGGCTCGGGGAGACACTCTCAGAAATCGCTACTGAAAAAGCAGGCATCATGGTTTCGGGCAAACCCACTCTGAGCAGCTCTCAGCATTCAGACGTTTACGATGTTTTCAGTCAACATGCACGTCGTATCGAGTCGCCCATTGAGTTCATCGTGGAGCCATACGCCGAATCCACCATTAGTCTAAAGGGTGCTCACCAGCTTCACAATGCCGCACTTGCGATTGCCGCAATACGAGAAGCAAGCATTCCTGCCGATGTGGATATGATCAGAGACTCGCTGGCACATGTGAACTGGCCAGGACGTTTTGAACACTGCCCAGCGCCCTATTCGTCACATGGCCTCATCCTTGACGCCGCGCACAACCTCCAAGCGGCTCAAGTCCTCGTAGAAACATGGCAACAACATTACCACAAGCAAAAGGCCACGATCATCTTTGGTGCTGTAGAGGGCAAGAACACTGATCAGGTTATCTCTGTATTATCCGAAATCGCTGCTCACATACACCTCACCCCCATTGATTCAAATCGGTCGCTGAGCACAAGTGAGCTTGCGCAATCAATAGGCTCTGCCACTCCTCACACCATTCACGACAATGTGCTAGCCGCTATTGACAGTGCCCACCAACACGCCCCAGACTCCCCCGTTCTGATCTGCGGTTCCATCTTCCTCGTTGGCCACATCAAAGCCTTGCTTTCTGCACAACATTCACGTCCCAGCAATCAATAAGCCGAGCCTCTCTGCCCTTATTCGCTCCCCTAACTAGACACACTCAAGCCACGATGTTTTTTCAATCACTACTCCGCCGAAACGAGATTGGCGCAAACTCTTACCTGCTTGACCTAGACGACCATCGCGTCGTGCTGGATTCAGGCATGCACCCCAAGGAAGAAGGTGTTGAATCTCTCCCCGCTCACCACGAGCTAGAGTCCGGCAGCGTTGATTCTATTTTTGTATCACACTCGCACCTCGACCACTCTGGCTCGCTTCCTGTCATCATGAACGATCAACCTGAAGCCGAAGTGTATATGACACCAGCTACTTCCAAGCTAGTTGATGCCTTGCTTCACAACTCGGTCAATGTCATGGAAAGCAAGCGAGTTGAACTAGGCATCACCGACTACCCGTTCTACACCCATCGCGAATTAGACATACTCGAGAAACGATGGCGCACCTTCAACTACGACCGTTCGTTTCAGCTCAACAATCATGTCCGCGCAAGCTTCCATGACGCAGGACATATTTTAGGCTCCTCTGGAGTCATGCTAGAAACAATAGACAAACGCATCTTCTACACTGGCGACGTGCAATTTGAAGACCAAACGCTGATACCGGGGGCTGATCTACCCGAGCAGGATATCGATATTCTCATCGTAGAGACGACTCGTGGAGCCTCACCCCGTGATGAGTCCTACAGCCGGCATAAAGAGGAAAATGACTTTGCCGAATCGATTAATCGCTGCCTTCACGAAGGAGGTTCTGTGCTGATCCCTGTGTTTGCCATGGGTAAAACACAAGAGGTAATGGCCATGATTCATCGATTTAAAAAGGACGGCATGATTCCTGACGCTCCTTTATACATCGGTGGTCTCAGCACAAAGATGTCAGTTATTTTTGACGAATTTGCGGACTCCACTCCCAGGAATCAACCTGGTTTTCGCGTATTGAAAGACATGGAGGTCAAAACCGGTGGTCGCAGGAGAAAACGCGCACCTATCGTCTACCAACCCGGCTGTATTTACGCGTTATCCAGCGGTATGATGACTGAGAAAACCGTCTCTAATAGTTTTGCTCGTGGTTTCATCAACAACCCTAAAAACGCACTCCTCTTTGTCGGTTACGCGGATCCTGATTCACCTGCGGGGCATATTCGTGCAGGTGAACAAGGAGACCTCATTGACCTCGATGCTGAGCAGCCTCCTGTGCAGTTTAATTGCTCCATGAATGTTTTTGATTTTTCAGGGCATGCCACACGAAATGATATTCTCGATTATATCTTGAGAGTAAAACCAACCAAAGCGATACTAGTTCACGGTGATATTGCAGCGACCAAATGGTTCGAAGAACAGCTGCAATTGAAACTTCCTGAGTGTGAAACCATCATTCCCAAACCCGGTCACAAATACTATTTATAAGGCAAGGGCCGGTTGGAGCTAAATGGTGCATGCATCAGCTGTTAGATCACACACCCACGACACGGCTTGGCTTTCCAGCCAGCATGAGATAAGATGAAAAATTCCCGCTCAATAATAACCAAAAGGTTACGCTATCTTGCCACCTTCACTTTTTTGTCATATTCATTATCCATGTCAGCAGTCGCTGAGCTACGCTGCGCCACGGTGAACATCGATAAAGTCTTCAAGAATTACATCAAGGCTCGCGAAAAAAGAGACGCTCTACATGCTGAACAGAAAAAACACACCCAGCGACTTGCCACGCTGACAGAGCGCCGCAGCAAGGTTAGTAAAGCAATGGACGAGCTACGCAAGGAAATCCAGTTGCAGGCGAAGAATGAAGCAGACAAAGAAACATACCGTGACCAAGCCCAAAAGCTTCACGATCAATATAAGTCTCTAAGCCAGGCGATCACTGAGCTAGAAAATCTGCATCTCAAGCAGTCAAAAAAAGATTTACAATCCCTTCTTAAAACATCCTTGAGCGAAATTCACACTATTATAAAGCAACATGCTCAAAATCAACAATACGATTGGGTTATCGACACCTCTGGAGTATCCAGCAGTACAATATCACCACTGATTTATGCAAGAGACGCCCAAGACATCACGAGCGATATCTTGAAACAAGTCAACCAGTGATATTGCCCACTGATGCCTTATTGACGCAAACTGGCTTCCAGATGTTAGCAAGTCAATCAAGTGATGCTAGCGCCTGTTCTAGGTCTGCAATGATATCATCGCTGTGCTCGATACCCACACTAAGCCGGATCAAACCTGGACTGATTCCGCCTGCGAGCTGCTGCTCAGCGCTGAGCTGACTGTGCGTAGTCGTTGCTGGATGAATCGCGAGGCTTTTTGCATCCCCAACGTTAGCGAGGTGCAAAAACAGCTTCAGTGACTCAATAAACTTTTGACCCGCATCGCTACCATCTTTCAGTTCAAAGACAACCATCCCCCCCCCTTTGCCTTTAAGATACTTCTGGCAACGATCGTATTCTGGATCATCAGCTAATCCTGGGAAACGAACCCACTCGACAGCATCATGCCTCTTCAAATACTCAGCAACCTTGAGAGCATTCTCTGAGTGTTTTTCCATTCGCAGAGGCAAGGTTTCAATCCCCTGGAGAAACTGCCAAGAATTATCAGGACTAATACATGCCCCAAGGTTACGCAATGGGACCGTACGCATACGCAGAACATATGCCAATGGCGCGAGCGGGTCAGGTAAATCATGGCCCCAGCGTAGGCCATGATATGAATTGTCCGGCTCATCAAAAAGCGGATGCTTACCACCTGCCCAGTTGAACTTACCAGAGTCTACTACAATACCGCCCAATCCAACACCATGACCCCCAAACCACTTGGTGAGTGAGTGAATGACAATATCAGCACCGTGCTCAAGTGGCCGAGTAAGATAAGGCGTGGAGAATGTAGCATCAACAATCAATGGTAAGCCATGAGCATGAGCAATGTCAGCGATGGCTTCCAAGTCGGCTACTTCAAGTGCGGGATTTGATACTGTTTCACAGAACAACGCACGGGTTTTGTCATTGATCGCTGCCTCAAAATGATCGGGATTCGTGGAATCGACCAAACTAACATCAATGCCCATTTTAGGCAAAATATCATTAAACATGGTGTAGCTTCCACCGTAGAGATTACGCGCAGAAACAATATTGTCTCCAGATTCAGCGAGATTAATAATACTATTGAAAATCGCAGCAGTTCCAGAGGCAAAACCAAGGCCAGCCATTTCATGAGCCCCTTCCAATAGACAGACACGCTTCTCCAGCACATCGGTGGTTGGATTCATCAAACGCGTGTAGATGTTTCCCAGCTCTTTGAGAGCGAACAAATTGGCAGCATGCTCTGTGGAATCAAAAACAAAAGAGCTCGTGCGGTATACAGGCACGGCACAAGCGTTAGTACTGGGGTCAGGTTGCTGGCCGCCGTGAAGACAAATGGTTTCGGTTTTCATATGTATTAAGTGATTGTTTTTTATTTTAACGCATTGCTGCGAATCTTTGACGTAGGAGATCTTTCTGGGCGAGATCAGCTGTCTTCGCCTGAGCATCTATGAGCCATTGATTTTCCAGCTCGTTCTTAGTTGGGCGATGACTCTCTAGGTAGACACCAAATTTACCCGGAGGAGCATGCTCTGTTTCTTCCGCAAGCGCCATCGCCTCAGAAGTCGAGGTCATATCTCTAGCTGACTCATCAACCAGATCAAACGTTCCCCCTTTGCGTGGTATGCCATCATCAAAAGCACCGGGATAAAACATCGTGCACTCAGAGAGAGTTTCAACCACTGCGAATCCAGGATGGAGAATCGCGCGTTCAAACATCTCGTTCATGTGCTTAACCTGAACCGCATGTGTGCGCGCGATAAATGTCGCACCAGAGGCCACCAACTGTGACATCGGGTTAATCGGCACATCGATCGAGCCTCGTGGATCTGTCTTTGATCGACGCCCAATGGGCGTAGTCGGGCTAGTCTGATTCTTAGTAAGACCATAGACTTGGTTATCCATCACAACGTAGGAAAGATTCACATTTTTACGCGCAGCGTGGTTAAGGTGATTACCCCCAATTGAGTATCCATCACCATCACCACCGAAGACGAATACATGAAGATCAGGACGAGAGAGAGAAATACCAGTGGCCAAAGGCAAGGCACGACCATGAATAAAGTGAATGCCATGAGTATTCACAAAATAGGGAAACCGTGACGAACAGCCAATGCCCGCGACACAGACAATTTTCTCATGTGGAATCCCCAATTTTTGTACTACATTAAAGAACGATGCAAGTACGGCGAAATCTCCACAGCCTGGACACCAAGTTGGATGATCGGCCTTGAGTTGCTTCTTGGTCAGTTTTTCAGTAGTGGCGGACATAGCGTGATAAATAAGTTGATGATGAAAATGGGTAATTACTTGGCAAGAAGTTGATTAGCCTCGTCAATAATCTCACTAACACGAAAAGTAATGCCCATGGTCTTATTGATAGAACGAATCCGAGAATCACAGGTAACTGCGCGAAGCAATGTGGCCAGCTGCCCCATTCCGTATACTCCAGAGTCATTCATCTCTGGTACGACAACGTGGGTGTAATGATTGAAAATTTCTCCAAGATCAGTTCTCAAAGGGTGGATATGACGAATGTGCAAAGAGCCAACCTTGTGACCAGCCTCCCGCAGAATATCAGTAGCTTCGTGAATTGGCCCGTAGGTCGAGCCCCAGCCGACAAATAGTATATCCCCTGCTTCATCACCATAAAAATCAGGCTTAGGAAGCGACTCTGCGAGCTTGATAAGCTTGTTGCGACGCTTCGCCGTCATCGTTGCATGGTTTTCAGGATTTCCTGATGGATGGCCCCACTCATCATGTTCAAGACCCGTCACGACTGGATACTTGCCCTCAGCCGATCGAGACCCTGGAGGAGAATGCCGTGTGATTTGGTCAATCGGATATGGTTTGAAATCTTCACCGCGCTCTGCCAGATCCAGCTCAGGCTCGACCCAGTATTCCTCGAGATCAGGCTCTGAAAATGCTTCGATTCGAGTGGCAATCGCTTGGTCGGAGAGAATCACCACCGGCGTTGAATACTCGCGAGCTATCCGACAAGCTTCAACAGCTGTGTAGAAGCAATCCTCTACATTGCGTGGCGCCAACACCACACGTGGAGCATCACCGTGGGAGCCGTAAATGGCTTGCATCAAATC
Organism: Akkermansiaceae bacterium; assembly: GCA_049631945.1. GTDB lineage: Bacteria > Verrucomicrobiota > Verrucomicrobiia > Verrucomicrobiales > Akkermansiaceae > Oceaniferula. The sequence goes on along the minus strand of JBNABE010000010.1, from coordinate 14,964 downwards.
AGATTGCTCGACAGAAGTAGGCATACCTGTGGATGGACCGCCCCGCTGGATATTAACCACAATCAGTGGTAATTCAGCCATCGAGGCATATCCCATTGCCTCTGCTTTGAGGGCGAGGCCAGGACCGGAAGAACCAGTAATAGCAAGGTGCCCTGAATAGGCTGCACCAATAGCAAGTGAAACCGCTGCGAGCTCATCCTCGCACTGGATAAACATACCGCCATATTTAGGCAGCTCAGATCGAAGCTGCTCCATGATCGTCGTCCATGGCGTAATCGGGTAACCTGCCCCATAACGACAACCACCTGCAATGAGCCCTAATGCCAACATTGTATTACCGTCTGTGGAAATTCTGTTTTGGTCGGCATTTTCACCCGGTGCCATGGGCATGTGATTAATGTCGTGCACTGGCCACATGTAACCCGCATCAAACGCAAGCATGGCATTGCGTAGTATATCCTCTGATTTTCCACCAAATTTCTTACCGATAATCGAGCTAATTGCCTCACGATCCAGCTGATACACAGCGCAAAGCATCCCCAAGACAAAGATGTTCTTACCGCGATCTTTAGCAGAGCCACCAATCGCTTCGATGGTGGCCGTAGTAATTGGCACCCCGATATGTATGATTCCACGCTCCTCTTTGATTTCCTCAACTTTATCCGAATCATAAAAGCAAATACCCCCGTCCTTCAGGGAAGCGAGGTGATTGTCGTAAGAATCTTGATAGAACGCCACTAAGGTGTCGGCCTCATCCCCTGGGTGTAAAACTTTTCCAGATCCCAAATGCACCTGAAAAATAGACGGCCCACCGGAGATAGTGGACGGGATAGTCATATAAGTCATCACCTCTTGAGCTGTTGAGCCAGCTAACTGCGCAAGGAAAGCACCCACTGACTGAATACCGTCTTGAGAGTAACCGGCCAAACGAATCACGGCATTTTTGCGTTTGTTAGGCGATGGAGATACAGTCGAAGTGCTCATGAATGTGATAACTTAGGCTTGAAATAGCATGAACGCCCAATATCAAAAGCAAAAAGAGCCCTCCGAGGCTGTCATCTGCTTACTACCGTAATGCCGCTATATGCACTTCCCAGACTTGACGTAATCTTGCTGACGCCTATGCTACGCCCCCCTCTGGAATAAGAACCGAATCAAAGTAAACATGGCACTCATTGTTCAGAAATATGGCGGATCATCCGTCGGAACCTTGGATCGTATCCGCAATGTCGCGGCGAGAATCAAGCGCGTTCAAGATGCCGGAAACCAAGTGGTTGCCGTAGTATCGGCTATGGGAGGTGTCACCGACAAATTACTTGGCATGGCCAAGGAGCTCCACCCCGATGCACCGGAGCGTGAGCTCGATGTGCTCTTATCAAGTGGTGAACAGCAATCCATCGCGCTCATTGCGATGGCATTACAAAGCATGGGCGTAGACGCAGTATCAGCTACCGGCCGACAAGCTGGCATTCAGACTGTGGGTAGTCATACTCGCGGAAGAATTGACGATATCGACCCCTCACTAATAAAGAAATATCTCGCAGACGGAAAAGTAGTTATTATTGCTGGATTCCAAGGAACAACCAAGGATGGCCTCATTCAAACGCTCGGACGTGGTGGCTCAGACCTTAGCGCCATTGCCGTGGCTTCATCTTTAGGCGCCAATGTCTGCCAAATTTTAACCGATGTTGATGGAGTCTATACCTGTGATCCACGCATCGTCTCTAATGCACGCAAGCTGCCTGAGATATCCTATGACGAAATGCTAGAAATGGCCTCATCAGGAACGAAGGTCATGCAGTCGCGCTCTGTTGAATTTGCCAAAAAATATGGTGTTGTTTTTGAAGTCTGCTCTAGTCTCAATGACAACCCCGGAACCATTGTAACCGAAGAACACCCAGCCATGGAAGCAGTAGTCATACGAGGAGTCTCAATCGAGCGCTCCCAAGCCCGCGTCACCATCACCGACATCCCAGATAGTCCTGGGCACTCAGGAAAAATCCTCGGTTGCCTTGCTGACGCAGAGATCAATGTTGATATGATCGTATCCAACATTGCCAGTGATGGCATGGCACGACACTCATTCACGATGCATACCAATGATCTAGGCCGCGCTCAAGCAGCACTCAAGCCAGTGCTAGGTGAACTCTCTGACAACGCAAAAATTGAGACCGAAGCTGCTTTAGCCAAGCTGAGCACGGTAGGCATTGGGATGCGATCTCACTCCGGAGTAGCTGCCAAAATGTTTAAGGCATTGGGAGATGCAGGCATCAATATTGGCATGATTTCAACCTCAGAAATAAAAATCTCTGTTACTGTGAATGAGAGCCAAATCGAGGACGCCGCCCGCGTTGTTCACGAAGCTTTTGATCTGGATAAAAAGCCGTCGGCTTAAATTCACAACCCGCACTCGCACCGTGTCGAGTCCTACCCCTGATCGGCTCAGTGAATGCCAGCGTTATTAAGCAACCCCACATTGCTGACAGATCACAGCTCTCTGGTGTCTATGGCCACTTTCGTGACAACCATTGCCTGAAGGTCATTCTGTTCATGGGATTGATGGTGTCAGCCATGCTGGCGATTTTTGTTGTGTTAGCGCATCAGGTCACACCCACTGAGACCTTAACCGACCCACTGCACAAAGCCACACTGCTACTCAATGTGACCCATGTCACTGGGGTCATTGTCAACCTTGCTTGCTTACCCATTTATTGGATCTGGCTCAATCGATCTGGCAAAAATGCGTGGTTACTCAACCCTCCCAAGATGAAAACAACTCCAGGCAGGACAGTCGGGAATTACTTCATCCCGATCATCTCTCTCTGGAAACCATATACTAATATGATGGAGATTCGTAATGCTAGCTTTGGCATGCGCAACGACTTACGACATTTAATCCCTATCTGGTGGCTATCATGGTTAAGCCTACTAGCGCTTCAAATTGCTCGACTATTAGGTAGGCTAACCAACAACCCCGAAATAATGATTATGGGTGATAAACTGAGCACAGTCTCAGCCACCACAAACATTATATTGAATTACCTATCTATGATAGTGATTCTATCGATCACTAATGCTCAGAGCAAAAGAGCCGCCGAGCTACAACGCTGATCATTTTTTTGTAGCTACGCCCTTTACAAGGAGTGCTTAATTGCCAAGCATCACGCCTATGCACATGTTGGCACGTTTCATTGGAGTTGCTTGGGCGATCATTGGGGTCAGTGCACTGTTATTACGTGCTATTGTTGGACTCTCGCAGCATGCGATCTATGCCATCGAAACTGGACTAACTGCATGGCAATGGACTGTTCTTGTTTTCTTCGCATTGTTCATGGTCATTGCCGAGGGATACCGCGGGTTTCAGAAAAAATTCTCCCCCCGTACAGCTGCACGAATAAAATACCTTCGGGATAACCCAACACCTTTACGCATCATCCTGGCACCCATATTTTCAATGGGTTTCTTCCACGCAAACAAAAAGACAACGCTTACCGCCTACATTCTCACAACGGGTATCATTTGCCTCGTTGTAGCCGTAACCTTCTTCTGCCCTGACCCATGGCGCGGCATCATTGACTTTGGCGTCGTGCTAGGTCTGACATGGGGGCTAATCTCATTATGGATCTTCTCCATACAGGCTCTGACGAATCAAGATTTTCCACATTCACCGGAGACGCCACAGTCATGAGGCTGCCAAGCCCGAAAACTGACACCTCCTCTCACACCTGAGTTTAGATTCTCAGACACTGTTTTTTCTGAGTGATCATAGGCACTTCACTCCTTATATTACTCGCCGACTGGCGATGAATGGAGAGCAGCATTCCGACTGCTAACAAAGTAAACAAGATATTTGTTCCGCCATAGCTAATAAAGGGCAGGGGCAGACCTGTATTAGGTAAAACCGCAGTGCACACACCAATGTTTACCATTGCGGGCACCACGATGATACAAGTCAAACCAACAGCTAGCAATTTACCAAAAACATCTTTGGCATGCATAGCGATGGCCAAGCCAAAAACAAGAATCACTACAAAACAAAATACACTCCCCAGCGTAGCCCAGAGGCCTAACTCCTCACCTATCGCGGGAAATATAAAATCAGTATGTGCCATCGGCAGAGATCCATGCTTCCCCAACCCGTTACCTAATCCAGTGCCTTCCACTCCACCTTTAATAAAAGCATTGATCCCATGAAGTTGCTGATACCCGTCACCTTGACGATACTCTTCAGATTCAAGTGCAAACAACGCATTGATCCTACCCATTCGTTCGGGGTTTTGTAGGATAACTAGCGCTGCACCTCCAACGGCTATCAGAAAGCCAGAAATCATATAGGGTATCCGCGTCCCCGCGGCAAACATCACCGTCGCGCCAGCAGTACCCAGCGCCATCGCTGTGCCCATATCTTTTTCGAAAAAGATAAGAACCACGGGAACACCCAGAAGAATGGACGGGGACACAAAGCCTTTGAGGAATTTTCGCCCTTCAGTTTGGTAGTGCGAATACCAAGCCGCGAGTGCTATGATCACGAAAATCTTAGCTAGCTCTGAAGGCTGAAACTGCGGCAAGCCTGGTATTCTTATCCAGCGTGTTGCTCCGTTTACCTTGTGTCCAATACCAGGGACATAACACATCACCAATAAGATGGTTGAGATAATGAGTGCTGGAATCCACAAAGCACGTAGCTTCCGGTAATCCATATTGGAAACAACTACCGCCCCGATCAGCCCCAGCGCGATAAACATTGCCTGCTTTTTGACAAGAGAATAACCATCCACGTCCTTATTCCAAAAACTCGTGCTGGCGAGCATCACCAGTCCCAGGGTCACCAATGCAGTCACCGCAAGGCTTATGAATATGGCATTTTTTTGACCCATGAGGAACTGGCGAGGAAGTGAATGGCTATGAATACATCTAAGACACCCTGCTGCTTATTTAGCAGGTATCTTAATCGTACGTCCTGCGTAGAGTTTATTGGCATCCTTAATTTGATTCAACTCAAGCAAATCATGACGCGATACCTTAAGGCGACTTGAAATACCCCACAGAGTATCACCAGGTTTGATGGTGTATGTCTTACCGCTATCTTGGATAGCAGGTTCAATGACCAGTGCTTTAGGCGCATTACTCACATCGTGTTGTGATGATTTACTTGGAACAGGCGCCGCCGGCGCTGGAGATGACTCAACCACAGAAGCTTTTGCCAGCTGATCTTGCTTCTTTGGCTTGATCGCTAGAGGCTTCTGCTCTTCTTGAGCCACTTGTTTAGGCTTAGATTTCGGCATGGCTTTAGGTTTTGAATCAGCTACAACTGTTTCTGCGACTGCTGCTGGAGCAGGATTGACCGGACGAGCAGATAGCTCAGCAGGCAGATCAAGCACTATGCCGGCACGTATGGCTACATTCCCATTCAGAGCACGTAAGGCCCTTTCCGAAACGTTATGCTTCTGAGCTATAACTTGATACGTGTCGCCCATTACGACCATATGGCGACCTGTTGCGACCTGTGACACCACCTTCTTTTCAATCTGTTTCTTAGCCGGTATGGTGACCGGTGCAACAGGCGCCGCATTTTGCTCTACCAAGGCTGGTTGGCCTTCATTTGCCGATACATCGCGGCCATCACCAAAGAAAGCACTATGAATGTATATGGCAGCAACTGCTAACACATGCAGAATAAGAATTACAAAAAGAGCCCTACCCACACTTATATTGGGCACATCTGCGCCCATCCCTGAATGTTGGTCAGCGGTAGCAGCTGTTGCAGCATGCAATCTACGCTTACGTCCTGTTTTGGCATAAAGCACTCGGTAATGAGAGTTTGCCGGCTTGTTTCTTTTTATTTGTATTGGCTTGTTCATAATGACGATTATTTGTTGTTAGTTAGTTAGGAAAATTACTTCAAATTATTGACTAAACGGCGGAAGTAGTCGCCGCGTTCCTCATATCCGGAAAACATGTCAAATGATGATGTTCCAGGTGAGAAAAGGATAGTGTCGCCGGGCTCAGCCATATGACGCGCTTGGCTGATTGCATCATCGAGAGTGGATACCATCTCAACGGGGACAATGTCGGAAATTGGCTGCAAAGTATCGTGTAGCTGTTGAGCGATTTCACCAAAGACGACAGCACCTTTGGCAGAATCTTTCAATCGAGGGAGCAATTCAGTATAATCAAGCCCCTTCTGCTTACCTCCTGCTATGAGTACCACCCGTCGGCTCTGTGAACGAAGTGCACTATCAAGCGCATGCAAATTTGTCGCTTTTGAATCGTTAATATATTCAACGCCATCTAAGGTGCGCACTAATTCGCAGCGGTGCAATGGTGGTGCAAAGCCATTCAGCGCCTCGTTCACCTCATCAGCCTGCACACCAAATACAGAGCATGCAGCATAGGCAGCCATGGCATTTTCAGCATTATGCAGGCCCCGAAGCTGAGTACCGGACAAATCAATTACCTTCTCCCCTCTCTCACATATCCAACCATCTTGGAGGGTGTAATCAGCCTCTACCTCGGTTGAGAAGGTTACTACACTTGCCTCAAGCTCACCCACATCCTCACCAGCTCGAACTACGACATGATCATTTGGCCCCAAGTTCTCAAAAACACGAAGTTTGGCATCCTTATATGCTTGGATTGTCGGATACCGATCCATGTGATCCTCAGAAAAATTGAGCCAAATGACAACATTTGGATGAAAATCAACGATTGTCTCTAATTGGAAAGAGCTGACTTCCAAGGCCGCGGCAGCTGGCGGTTCATCCATCATTGGCAATTCTGAAAACGGCTGACCATAATTACCACAGGGCAAACAACTAATGCCACAGTGATTGAGAATGCTGTCAACCATCTCCGTTGTTGTCGTTTTTCCATTCGTCCCCGTGATCGCGATGATTTGACCTCTATAAAAACGATATGCTAACTCCACTTCACCAATCATCTCACCAGCATGCTGCTGATAAGATTTTACGAAATCACTATTACCATCAATACCTGGTGAGATAACGAGAACATCGCAACTGCTTGCATCACCCGTAGCGGTAGTAGCATTTGGCACTGCGACAACACCATCGGGCAAATTGCTTATATTCTCGTTCGCATCATGAACAGCAACATCAGCTCCTGCCGACAAGGCAAGCGCAGCAGCCGCTCGGCCACTTGAGCCAGCTCCTAGGGTAATGACGTTTTTGTTTCTCAGATTCATATTAGACGATTTTCAACAAAGCGATCCCGACCAAGCCACTAAATGCAGAGATAATCCAAAAGCGAATGATCACCTGGCTCTCATGCCATCCGCGAAGTTCAAAATGATGGTGTATAGGCGACATCGCAAAAACTCGCTTACCGGTTAACTTAAAGCTCGTTACTTGTATGATGACAGACAAGGCCTCCATGACAAAAATCCAACCTATAACAACGAGTAGGAGCTCCTGCTTGGCGCATATTGCAGCGGTGGCAAGCCCCCCTCCAATAGCAAGAGATCCGGTATCCCCCATGAACACTTTTGCGGGATGACAATTATGCCAGAGAAAGCCAAAACCAGCACCCACAAGGGCGAGCAGAAAAACAGAAAGCTCAACCACATGCGTGTTGTAAGGAATGAATAAATACTCTTTAGCCATATAGGCGTGTCCTGCCAGATAAGCAATGACTGCATAAGCAAGTGAGACCGTAATTGTGCAACCTGTGGCCAAGCCATCCAGGCCATCGGTTAGGTTCACTGCATTCGAACACCCCACGACAACGATCGCAAAAAATGGAATGTATAAATAGCCCATATCAAATAGTGGCTGCTTAGACAGAGGGAAGGTGATCTCACTGATTTGCATGGGCGTATCTACCATGGTGTAGCCCATGCCAAGTTGCTGGGTCTTAAAAAACAAAAAGACAGCGGCAAGGCCTCCGATCGTGAATTGCCAGAACAGCTTTACTCGTCCTCTAACTCCATCAGAACTCTTCATTTTCACCTTCGTGTAATCATCGACAAAACCAAGCAGGCCCAAACCAAGCATCACACAGGTGGTCACAGCTACAAAGGGATTGAGAGGGCGGCCGCACAAAAGCACAGCAATGAGAACGGTGCCTAAAATCAAAACTCCCCCCATGGTCGGGGTTCCTGCCTTACCCCCATGCAACTCATTGAGCTTATGCACTTCCTCAGCACTTCGTATTGGCTGACCTACCTTCAGGGAGATCAGCCTGCGAATCACCCAAGGCCCAAACGCAACACTAGCCAAGAAGGTCAACATGCATGCAAGACCAGCACGCACCGTAACATAGCCCAACAACCTGAGGAAACTCATCGAATCGGCCCATTGATCGCCAGCCTTAAATGCCTCTAGCCAATATTCGTAAATCCAATATAACATGACGCGATCAATAAGTTAGCTGTGTGGAAATGCACGATTCATCACTTTTTCCATTCCAGCCATACGGCTACCCTTGAACAGCGCACTGTCCCCTTCTTTACAAAAATTTCTAATCCACGTTACTGCAGATTCCGCATCATCGAATTGACGTGCATTTTCGCTCACCTCAATGGCTCCCTCATAAATATTTCTCGCGTCTTCGCCCACACTGACAACGGTAAGATTCTTCTCCGCAGCTACTTTACCAACACGTCGATGCTCGGCCTCTGAATGAGGACCCAACTCACCCATCGCACCCAAGACAACCAAGCGCCGAGCACCATTATGAATGGGCAATTCCGCCAGTGTATCAATAGCCGCAATCACTGAATCTGGGTTCGCATTGTAGGTATCATCAATCACAGAGACGCCCCGAGAGACGTATTTCTGTAGGCGACCACCTGTCAACTTAGCTTGATTCAGACCATTGGCTATTTCGGTTGATTTCATACCAAGCGCATGACCTACGGCAGCCGCTAGCAATGCATTGTTCACCATGTGCTTACCACTAACACCGAGTTCGACGATCACTTCCTCCTGTTGATCGATACATAATGTAAAAGCCGACCCTAGCTCAGTAATCTTTAGATCTTCCGCACGAACAAGCCCCCGACAATTACCAGCAATCATCACCTTGGCCCGAGTTCTCTCGATCAAATAATCTACAAAATCACAACTTGCAGGGAGAATCAAAGTGCCTTGCTCTGGCAACGCACGAGCTAAAGCACTTTTCTCCTCGGCAATACCCTCTCGTGTTTTCAGAAATTCGATATGGGCTGTTCCAATATTAGTGATGATTCCTATATCAGGCTGCGCAATTTGACAAAGTGGAGCAATTTCCCCAGCGTGATTCATCCCCATCTCCCACACGCAAACCTGATCATCTTCCTCAGTTGAGAGAACACTCAATGGCAAGCCAATATGATTGTTCAGGTTGCCCTTAGTGGCATTGACCTTCCACTTCTGAGCAATGACCGACGCGGCAAAATCTTTGGTTGAGGTTTTTCCATTAGAACCTGTTATTCCAACTACCCGAATATTAAGCTGCTGCCGGTACCACTTCGCCAGCCTCTGAAGCGCTATCAATGTATCTTGCACTAAAACGACAGCAACGCCCAATTGGTCTATATCTTTTGGCAATTCATCAAGAATCAGACAATCAGCACCAGCTTCTACAGCGGCAAGAGCAAACGCATTTCCATTAAAGTGTTCACCCCTTAGTGCGATATACACTGACCCGTCCGCCAATGTTCGAGTATCTGTCGAGACAGCCGTAATGACAACGTCGCCATGAGTCGTCGCCGAGACAAGCTCGCCACCTGTGGCGCTTATTATCTCATTAACGGTAGTCGGCTTCATCTTATACTCTAAGCAATTGTTTTCTTAAGGTTCATGGCCTTGTAAGCGGCTCGGCGGTCATCAAAATCAATACGCTCACCCTCTATTTCCTGATAAGTTTCATGCCCCTTGCCAGCTACCAATACAATGTCACCCTCCTCTGATAGGTTGACCGCTGTTTGGATGGCATCCATGCGATCTTCAATCTTTTGATATCTCTTACCTGCAATGCCTTTTTCAATCTCAGCCATGATAGCTTCAGGCTTTTCAGACCTCGGGTTATCAGAGGTGATAATGCAGAAGTCGCTCGCTTTGGATGCTGCGGTCCCCATGAGGGGTCGCTTGCCTGCATCCCTATCTCCGCCACAACCAAATACAGTGATCAGTCGTTTGGGTTTTAGCTCACGCATCGCAGCACAAGCGTTCGCAAGTGCATCTGGAGTATGCGCATAATCAACAAACACAGCTGCGCCATCGCGAGACCCGACATTTTCCATTCTACCTGGCACTTGAGGCGCGTTTGCCAAGGCGGAGATCGCATCACGAACTTTCACACCTGCCGCCACAGATGACGCAAGAGCAGCTACACAATTGTATACGTTAAATTTACCGATGTAGGGTGTGCGCACAAGATAGTCGCGATCCTTGAATTTGATATCAAATTCACTACCTCTGACAGTCTGATGTTCACGACCAATTCGCATATCAGCGTGTACACCATAGCCATACGTTAAGATGTATAATCGGTCTTTAAACTCCTCCACTAATCGTTGCCCGTAAGGGTCGTCAAGATTGATCACAGCCGTGGTCTTCTTACCACAGGACTGAGTTTCAAGTAATTCAAACATGCGGCGCTTGGCAGCAAAATAGTCCGCCATATTACCATGATAATCCAAATGGTCTTGGCTCAAGTTGGTAAACACCGCGACATCCATCTGAAGGCCATCTGTTCTTCTCTGCTCCAATGCGTGCGATGAGACTTCCATAGCGACGCCACGGCAATCATTAGCTGACATCCGAGCCAAAAGAGACTGCAGCTCTATTGGACCAGGAGTGGTGTGAGTGGCTGTAGTAACTTCTTCCCCATCGTTGACTTGAACGGTTCCCAACAAACCAGCCCGTCGCCAAGCTTGCTCCATGATAGCGTGTGTAATGAAAGCCGTGGTTGTTTTTCCATTCGTACCCGTGATGCAAACTACCTTCATCCCTGCAGATGGATGTTGATACCACTTACAAGCCAAGGCTGCTGCAGCAGCACGCGCATCAGCCACCCGTATCCAACATACTTGATCATGATCTACAGGCATCTCACTCTCCGAGACAATGGCTAATGCTCCATTCAGTAAGGCCTGTGGCACAAACGTATCGCCATCAACGTCATTACCTTTCACTGCCACGAAAATATTACCCGCATCAAGATTGCGAGAGTCCGTAGAGAGACCGGTAATTTCTCTATCGAGATCCCCACACGTGGTGATTACGTTAAGATTATTTATTACTTCTTCTAAATTCATTCTATTAAAGTTCTGACTTTGCTACCGCCTGCGCTGCATCATCTTGATTAGTAGGCTTCAAACCCATCAAGTTCGCCACACGAGTAGCTACTCTAGAAAAAATAGGCGCCGCAACATTACCACCTCCTGGTGTCACCTTTGGTTTACCCTCTCCGTTATCTGGCATAGTTGGATCATCAATCACTACGATACAAACAAACTCAGGTTGTTCAGCCGGCAACATTCCCGCAAAGGAGGTAACGTAGCGCTTATCCCGACCATTCTCTCCGTCGTAGTAACCTCCCTCGGGGTGGATCTTGCGTGTTGTACCTGTCTTACCCGCAACAACGAACCCCTCCACTTTTGCCCGCCTGGCAGTTCCTTCTTCATCCACCACCGTTGCTAGTACTTGGCGCATCTTCTTCGCAGTCTCTGTTTGAATGACTCTGCGCACTTTTTCGTTCTCAAAGTTAGTTGTAACAGCACCATTATCAGCCATCATTGACTTTAATAACTGGGGTTTCATCAGCACTCCATCATTGGCAATAGCGGCATAAGCACACGCAACCTGTAATGGTGTCACACTCACTCCATAACCATATGAAATGCGTGAAAAATCAGTTGGATTACCTGAATTGGAAACTACACCAGCACTTTCACCTGCCATAAGAATATTGGTCTTCTGTCCGAAACCAAACTTGCCCAGATAATCGAAAAATTGATCTGGCCCCAACTCTAGTGCGATCTTGTAAGATCCCACATTACTCGATTTAGCGATGATCTGCTGCACTGACAAATCAGCAAATGTCTTATAATCTTTGACCAGTTTTACGTTACCATTGCGATATGGGGCGCAGTCAAACACCGTATCAGCCTCAATCAGCCCTTGATCGATAGCACCAGCTACTGCAATGATTTTGAAGGTTGAGCCAGGCTCGTAAATAGCCTGTGTGGCGTAATCGAAACTATTCTCAGTAATATTTTCGCGAGTGTTAAGATTAAAGGTCGGTCGACTAGCCATGGCCATCACCGCCCCACTCTTCGGATTCATGAGAACAATGGCGCCATTTACGGATGAGAATTTTTGCAAGCCAGCGTCTAGCTCCTCTTCCAACACCCTCTGCATTCCCATATCGAGGGCAAGCTGAACGTTAAGCCCATGCCTCGGGGGCGTTACCATTCCTGGCTTTGCTATATCAAGAGGCCGATACTTATTTCTATGTGTAACAACACTTCCGTTTTTGCCAGCCAGCTCTGCATTCATCTTATTTTCAATACCGGCACGCCCTCTGATACCCCTATTCTGCTCAGCAGCATCCTCGCCAACATAACCAACGATCGCAGCCGCCATATTGGGCATCACATACCAACGCTTTTGCCAATCTTCAAAAACAACAGACGGTGAGATGGAATAATCAAGTGCAAGCTCCTTGAGATTTTGCGCATCATCTTCAGCCAAGTCCGATTTGATCACTACATATTTTTGCCCGTCATTGTCGAGCTTCATTCGCTGACGTAGCGTCTTTGGGGTCATTCCTAGTGGCCTTGCGAATACATCAATAAAATGCTCTATATGACGCCCCACAAGTTCATCAGCGGAATATTGGTTCTTCAATTCGGCTGCGCGTGCCACCACTCTGCGATTACGTTTGGTCTGCTCCCACAAATACCACTCAGCTGTGTCTCTCAGCTCTTTGTTGGCCAATGAAAGTGCTGCTAAGCCAGCGTTATGCAATCGTAGCTTATCGATTGCCATCCGTGTGCGAGGAATATTTCGAGCAATAAGCTGATTGTTGCAGTCAACAATACATCCTCGATTTGCAATCAACACCTCGGTCTTACTAGTACTAGCTGACTGAACTTGGTAATCTTTGGCTTTGACCACATGCAAATAAATCAGCCTCACCGACAAGCAGCTCAGGCCTGTTACGAAGAACAGGCAGAGAACAATACATCGCTTGTGGAAAACTGACGGATTCACTGGTAAGGGGTTTAATCAAGGTTGGACTCGAGCCAGGTCGGAGGCCGTGGAAATTACATGTGATTTTCGAGATGGATACGGTGCAATTTTCTTCACCGAGCTTGCGGGTGCCTCCACGAGTTGAGACCCGGCACGCTCGAGATCATCGCGAATTTGGTAAATATTGAGCTTCTTATCGATCTTCGCTTGCAAGCTATTGATGGCACCATTGTGCTCAGCGATTCGCTTCTCAGTCGTGCGTATTTCTTTAACCGTCTCGACCTGACTATTCTTAATCCAAGCATGAACAAAGCCTCCACCCATTAGTACCGGAGCCGCGAAACCAAGAAGTACCATCTCTGCGATAGAAAATTTACGATCCTTGTTCCGGTGCTTATTCATGATTAGGGAAGATTATCTTTTTTCAACGACTCTGAGTTTAGCGCTACGAGACCTTTTGTTACCTCTCAGCTCGTGCTCAGTTGCGACAAGGGGCCGACGAGTTATCATGCGGTATTGATAATCTGGATTGGGCCGCGGCTCTGGCCACTCTTTGCGGTCAATATGTGATTGGGAAGTATGGCGGAAGAACTGCTTCACGATCCGATCCTCCAAGCTGTGAAAGGTGATGACGAGCAGTCGACCACCCGGGTTAAGTAGCTCTGACGCGTTGTCTAAAAATGTGCGCAGCACCCCTAGCTCATCGTTTACCGCAATGCGAAGTGCCTGAAAAACTCTGGTAGCAGGATGGGTTTTACCAGCAGGCCCCTTAGCTCGCGGCTGAATTGAAGCAATAAAATCAGCTAGATCTGTAGTAGTCAAAAACGGCTTTTCCTGGCGTCGCTCGACGATACGGCGCGCTATCTTGCTGCCTGCACGCTCCTCACCATACTGGTAGAAAAGAGTTCTAAGCTCTTGTTCTGGCAAATGATTGACGAGGTCAGCTGCCGTCTCACCACAAGATCTATCCATTCGCATATCGAGAGGACCTTCTTTGCCAAAAGAAAAACCTCGGCTGGCTTCATCAAGCTGCCATGAGGAAACACCGATATCGATCAAGATGCCGTCTACTTTTTTGACACCCACCCCAGCAAGAATCTCCGGTAAATCAGAAAAATTGCCTTTTAAAGGCGTAAAGTTTGAACTGTGTGGCTTGAGTCGCTCTGAAGCAAATTCATGAGCCTGCTCGTCTTGATCTACTCCGATTACCTGCGCCCCAGCTTTCAGCATTGCCTCAGTGTGACCTCCGCCACCAAGCGTGGCATCAACGATCAGCTTTCCCTCAGCGGGCAGCATATACTCGACAACCTCATCTAGCAGCACAGGCTTGTGGTAAGGAGTATTCATCGAGTTGTCTTTTTCCATACATTGCTGCCTATCTTTTTGTGGAAACGAAGCCGAGCAGTCGGGGCGGGACTCCCTCCAAGTCATCCCAACCCCGACAGCTACAAACTTTGTTTCAGCAAACAACATGAATTCGTAAGGGTAGACTGCATGCTATCATCGACGTGTATTCCAAGAAAACGGGTGACTGTGACAAGATTCACCGGAGAAAAGCTGCAACGAATAGGAGACGGTGCAGAGGTGAGGCTCCCTCCAAGTTACCTCAACCTCTGCACGCGTGTCTCCATGCTGGGGGAACAGCATTGTTGTCATTTCTGTATCAGCGTATTGCACAGGAAAATTGTTTTTTGTTTAGATTAGAAGAAACCAAACTCATCATTGGCATCAGATATGATGCTTGCCTCATGGGCTGCACGGAGTT